>WTGE01000480.1 GCA_011525445.1 Synechococcus sp. CO36386bin_37 | reverse complement strand
GCAGGTCGTCGTCATCCATGGCCGGCAAGTCGTCATGGATCAACGACATGGTGTGAATCATTTCCAAAGCAACAGCTGTGGGCATGGCTCGTTCAGCCACCCCCCCCACCAATTCACAGGCCGCCAGGCACAAAATCGGTCGCAACCGCTTTCCCCCCGCCAAAAGGGAATAACGCATAGCCTCACGAAGGGATTCAGGACGTTCGGGCCCCATCGAGGCGTTCAGAGCGATCTCAACACGATCGCGAGCTTGCTTGAGGTAAGCCGCAAAGTCGAATGAGGACGGGAGCTCACCGGAAGGCGGAACGCTTTCTGGGCTGGTGGCCGCAGCTGTCATGGTGAGCGCTGTGCTGGAGAAATTCTCTCAGGCCGAGGGATTCAAACCACTAAATCGTTCAATTCCATTGCAATCTGATGGCGCCTGCACCAGGCCACAACAGTATTAACCAGCAACATCGTCACGGTCATCGGGCCGACACCTCCAGGGACCGGTGACAGAACTGAAGCAATCGGTTCCAGCTCATCAGCACGTACATCGCCGCACAGGCCACCTTCTTTGCGGCGATGGATACCGACATCCACGACCACACAACCAGAGGAGACATGGTCGGCGCCAATGAATTCAGGACGACCAGCAGCCACCACCAATATCTGAGCCTGACGGGTGATCGACTCGAGGTTCTGGGTCCTGGAGTGAACCACCGTGACCGTAGCGTTTGCCGCCTGAAGCATCAGAGCCATGGGCTGACCCACAAGGATGCTGCGGCCGATCACGACGGCACGCTTGCCGGCAGGGTCGATGCCCTGGTCGCGCAACATCACCATCACACCAGCCGGTGTACAACTTCGTGGACCCTGCTCGCCCTTCAACAAACGCCCAAGGTTGAGGGTATGGAGGCCATCAGCGTCCTTGTTGGGATCAATCTCAGCCAGTAACGGTGTTGCATCCAAACCATCAGGAAGGGGGAGCTGAAGAAGAATTCCATCCACCCGATCATCAGCATTGAGCTGGCGGATAATCTGCAACACCTCGTGTTCCGATGCATCAGCAGAAAGATGGGAGCCAAAGCTTTCCACACCGATCCGGGCACAGGCTTTCTCCTTGTTTCGCACGTACACCGCACTTGCGGGATCATCACCAATACGAAGCACTGCCAAACCAGGAGGCCGACCTGCTGCCGATAAACCATTGCGGATCTGTTGCTGCAATCGCACTTCAAGGTGCCTTGCAAGCTGCTTGCCATCCAGCCTGAGAGCCATCGAGGTCTGTTGACACTCAACCCAGCATGCTTCCTCAATGGGACTAGCGTCTGTATCAGTTATCGGCAGCTGTGTTTCGATCACATCCTCTAGCCCAGCTCTGGAGAAGCTGGCTGCGGAGTGAGTCACCGCGTCGTCCTGTGCTGCGCTGGAACCGCTTGCAGAAGTTCGTACTGCTGCTGGTTTGCATTGGAGTGGCGCTGATCTCCAGCTGGCCATGGCTGGTCGAACCCGACTTAAAACCTGGAATCCCCGCCCCGTTTGATTCGATTGCACCCAAAGCGGCACGTGTCGTTGATAGCGAAGCACTCGAGCAAAGGCGATCCAGCTTGATGCCCAACACCTTTGTGCAAGTGGTGGATGCTCAGCAATCGAGGCTCCTCAAGCTTCGGCTTGAACGCCACCTCACCGAGCTGGAACGCGTTGCCAGAAGCCAAGACATCGATCGAATCGGGCCAGTCAATCTGAATACAAACGAGCAGACGTGGCTGGAACAACGATCGCAGGAGGATCGAAAAAGCTGGGACATGACGATCCGAAGAGCAGTGGATCGCATGCTCAACCAAGGTTTGGTGAACACGCTGGCCATCGAACAACTCAGACAAGCCTCATTGCTCCAGCTGGAATCACTGGGGCCCAACACCAATCCAGCCCGGACCTTGGGCAGCAAGATCATCACCACAACCTTGCAGGGAGCTGGAAACCTCAAGACTGATCCACTCCGCAGTCAGAGACTGATTGAAGAGCTCATCACCCAGCAGGGAATTCCAACCATTGAAGTCAAAGCTGGTGATCTCATCACCCGCAAAGGTGAACCGATCAGCTCTCAGGCCTATGACGTTCTCGATTTCTTTGGACTGGTCAACCGCAGCCCGAAACTCGGGATCTGGATGCTGCGTTTCACAGAAGCACTCGCCAGTTGTGGTGTGTTGCTTCTAGTCATGAAACGCGAGAGACCTTGCCTGGAGGCCTCCCATGGATTTCTGGCAATCGGACTGCTGCTGATCAGCCAATTCAGCAAAATTTGGTTTGGTGCAGCCGTAAGCCCGTTGGCCGTGATCGTGCCACCGACGCTGCTGTTATCCCAAGGACTGGGAACCACCAGCGGCCTCGCCTGGATGGCCATGAGCTGCATGCTTTGGCCCACTCCCGTGAGTGGACTGGGGGAAGGTCGGCTGCTGATCACTGCTGCTGTTGCGGCCATCGCGGCTATCCAGGCCGGCCGATTGCGAAGCCGAGCTCAGCTGTTGCAACTCGCGGTGTTGTTACCACTTGGAGCCTTGGTTGCGGAAATGCTGATCCTGCGCCAACCATTTAAAGCGGTGAACTTGTCTTGGACCAGGCTCACACCGGGTACGGGAGAGCTGGCTTCTGAAGCTCTGCTGATGGGCTTGCTGATGATGCTCACCATCCTGCTCATTCCGCTACTGGAGAGCTCTTTCGGCCTTCTCACCCGTGCGCGTCTGATGGAACTAGCCGACCAAGAACGCCCTCTGCTTCGTCGCTTGTCGTCTGAAGCACCCGGAACCTTTGAGCACACGCTGATGATTTGCGGGCTTGCAGAGGAAGGTGCTCGAGCGATTCGGGCCGATGTAGATCTCATCAGAACAGGATCGCTTTATCACGATGTAGGCAAACTCCATGCTCCGAACTGGTTCATTGAAAATCAAACCTCCAGGGAAGCCAATCCACACACCAAGTTGAATGACCCTTTGGCCAGTGCAAGGGTCCTCCAGGCCCATGTTGACGAGGGCCTCAAAATGGCCAGGCGTTATCGGTTGCCGCGGCCAATCGCTGACTTCATTCCTGAACATCAGGGCACCTTGCGAATGGGGTTCTTTCTGCATCAGGCCCGGCAGAAAGACCCGTCTGTATCTGAACGCCTGTTCCGTTATCGAGGACCCACTCCCCGATCCAAGGAAACCGGCATCTTGATGCTGGCTGATGGTTGTGAAGCCGCCTTGCGATCCCTACCACCTGATACCAGTGACAGCGAGGCCCAGACCACAGTTCGGCGCATTGTGGAGGCTCGTCTATCAGATGGCCAGCTGAGTCAAAGCAGCTTGAGCCGTGCCGAGGTTGAGCTTGTTATGCATGCTTTTGTGCGGGTTTGGAGGCGAATGCGCCATCGGCGCATTCCCTATCCCATCCCAGCAAAGCGAAGCTTCAGCTCCTAACGATGGCTGGCTTGGTTCACTGAATCAAGCAATCCAAGGCAGAGGCGAACGAACACGGACGCGCCTTCTACTAAACGGATCGCAGAAGCTCAAACCGATTGCATGCAGATGCATGCGGTCATGGGCCAAGCCAGAGTCCGAAGAGCCATAAATCGGATCTCCCATGATCGGCAGTCCAATTGCGGCCAAATGGGCCCGCAATTGATGAGAGCGACCTGTCTGAGGCACAAGCCAAAGGCGAGAGGTTTGGTGACCTCGCTGCGCACAACGCCATAAGGTCACGGAGTGGCGGCCATTGGGATGGGTTCCATAGCGTGGGGGATGAGTTGAGAGTCTCGCTAGCGGTAACCGAACGGAACCGGATCCACACTCAGGACATCCAGTGACATCAGCGGCATACAACTTGTGCACCTTGCGTGCCTCAAACAACCGGCTGAGCTGTTTGAGGCTGTCTGAATCCCTTGCCAACACCAGCAAACCAGACGTATCACGATCCAGGCGATGAACGAGCCGGAGTTCAGGGCTTTCGACCTGAACACGAGTAATCACGGAATCGCTCTGGGCCATTCCCAGACCGGGTTGACTCAACAACCCAGATGGCTTCTCAACAACAACAAAACGTGGATGCCAACAGCGCACCAACAATCCTGCAACCTTCAACCTGGCGGACATTGATGACGGTCGTGCTTCAAGCGCCTCATTCATCACTCAGAGACGACCGCCACGGCGATGGGCCGGTCGACACCAGTAGAGAAGGGCCATCACATTGACACCCCCCAACACGATCGAAATCACCCCAAGGACCAGGGCCTGTTCCCCTCCACCTAAAGCAAGCAACGAGAGGCGCACAATGCCGTAGGGAAGGGAGGCAGCTAAAGCCATTGACAACGCCACGATCGCCACAATCACGCCCCACTGCCGCTCTCCGAGCAAACCCGCAGACGCAACGATGCCAACAATCGCGGCAGGCCAGGCCAAAGCAAAAGCAACACTGATGGTGGCGGCCTGAAGACTAGAAGCCTGAAAAGCAACCACTCCAATCACCGGCAAGGCCAGCACATTTCCAATCAGTCCAAGCCAGGTCATCAACCAATAGCCAGGCAACTTTGGACCCATTGAAAATCAGATTAGGAATCGCCACCGTAAACACAAGGGTGTCAGCTCTCCTGATCGAGCAAAGTCTCAAGGGTCGCCAGCAGAAGTGCAATCGCCTCTTCTCGACCTAACGCTGCGTCACTCACCTCATCCACCCAACCCTGACAGAGCGTTTCAATCTCCTCAAACAACGGTCCAGCACTACGTAGTGCCTCCATAACCGCTGCAGAGGAAGTGTCATCGCGTTCATCACCATCCGTCACCACGTATCGACGACCGTCCTCACCCATGTAGGTGAGTCGACCCTCAGCATCGATTATTGGACCGGTGATAGGCGTGAT
The DNA here is from genome assembly GCA_011525445.1 of Synechococcus sp. CO36386bin_37. The sequence continues at coordinate 8,940 of WTGE01000480.1, read as the reverse complement.
CGGGGCATCTTCATCCATCATCCAAGCCCTTCGTCGAAGAATGGTCAGAGGAGCGCCCGCTCAAGCGATCAGCGCAGAAATCTCGAAATAATGCCTTAACTTCAGCCATGGGTAATCCCTGAACCAACCTGGCCTCAATTTCATCGCGACGCTGAGATTGGTGATACAAACGCAGTTCCTGAATCGCATTCTGCGATTGCCTTTGAATCTGAACCAGAGCATCTGCGATCTGGTGATCGGGCAACAGGGATCCCTTCTGACAATCCTGCATCACGTGGGCTGATTCATGGGCCAGCACGGTCCACACCTGCCGGGGATCGTTGTTCAGGTTGTTGGAGCACAACAACAGCGCGTTCCTTCCAGCGTGAAAAGCCCCCAAAAGGCCGGATGGACAGTCTTTCGCAACCATGGTCTGGGTTCCTGCTCGACGGATCAGTGAGGCGTAGTCACCGATGTCATTCCAGGACTGAGCGCGAGCTCGGGTTCCCAGACCTGTGACCCCCACCCAAGAGGAGGCGATGAGAAACAAGGTGAGCCAGGAGGTACCAAAAATGGGATGCCACATCGACGACCCAACCAAGTTCTGATCTCATTCAAGACACAAGCAAGATCAATGAGAATGCGACGCCTCGATTCTTCAGATTTACATCAGACGGGAACGGATCAAGACATTTACCGGTTCAGGAGCCTCTCAACGCTGGAGACCTTTTCGCGGAACGACTGTGATTTATCCACACGGGTGTTCACACGCAATGTGGCATGAAGTCTCGGAACCCCCTCGGCATGCAAGCGCTCGTGACAGCGCTTGACGCAGGCAAACACCGCATCCCAATCGCCTTCAATCGCTGTTCCATTGGGTCCAAGCTCATACTCCAGCCCTGATTCTTGGATCAGCTCATGGCAGATCGCCACCCAAGGAGAGAGTGAACCCTCCACGCCAACAGGAACCACACAAAGGTCCACACTCACATTCATGGTTCAGAGCTCGGGGGTTTCGGACGGCTCTTCACTGTCCAACAGACAAACCGGTGGATAACCAATCGTTCGCCAGGCACCGCAGCTGGTCTGCACCTCTAAACCGATTCCTCGCTGTTCGAGGGAAAGCGCTCGCCCCTGGCCTGAACACCAAAGTTGTGCGGCAGCCTCAGCCGCATCCATCGATTCGTAAGGCGCATCCAGCACCGGATGGGGACTGCCATCCAAAGCAACCAATCGGTACAACGAACGAACAAGTTTCGGCAATGTTCCAATCACGCATCTGGCCTTAGTCTTCCACTTTTCAGCGGCCACATCAGGGCGGAAGCTGGAAGACAGCTGAAATGTCACGTTGGACCACCTTCACCTACAGGCTGCTTTTGAGCAGTTGATGAAACGCGCCCCTTCCGCTTTGTTCAAACGAGCGCGAAGGCTGTATCTAGACAAATACCCCCTTGACGGGCGCGACTATGAGGGGCCACTGCGGTTGTTCGTGGCAGCCGAACAGATTCAGGAGTGGGTGGAACCAGATCCTGAAACAGCTACAGGACAGATTGCGGTGGTCACAATTCGGCCCACACGTCTGGCGTTGGTGCACTGGCAATCGGACCGAGCAGCTCCAGAGCAACTGATTAGCGACTATCTCGCGAACACTTGGGCACTCAACGCCAAAACATTTTCGCCTATGGAGACTCCTTGGTTCAGAAACAGCGGCCACCAGCAACAAGGGGAAGCTCCAGCAGGTTTGATCTGGACGAGGCGATCTCCATTCACAACCCGACAACCTGACGCTGCAGAGAGTGATCAGTCACACTAAAAAAAAGAAAACTGATGAAATCCTGTAACCGGTAAGAACAGAGTTCAGCTGCCGCTAACCCAGTGACAAGACTGAATGCAATCCCGTGAAAACACCTGTTGCTGAACGCTATGTACTCCGTGAGAACTGCACTGGGAGCTACCTCAGCGTCAACCAGGAAACCCAATCGATTGAAGGGGTATCCAGCGTTGACGCCGCCTGGAATTTCCACAGCCATGAAGGGGCGGTCAACCACGCCATTCTGATCGGCCAAACACACGGGGAAACCCCTGATGTGATCAAACTTCTCTAGAGCTCATCTTCGACATCGGTTTTGATCGAACAATCACTGAGGGGATAACTCACACAAAGCAACGCAAAGCCTTTGGACATCTGTTCATCATCAAGGAAACTTTGGTCGGCCTGATCGACACTTCCGTCGAGCACTTTTCCGGCACAAGTGCTGCATGCACCTGCACGACAGGAATAAGCCAAGTCGATGCCTTGCTCTTCAGCAGCATCAAGAATGTATTGATCATCAGCGCAACTGAAGCTGGATCCACCTTCGATGTTGATTGTGAAAGAAGCCATGACTCAGGAAGAGTTCACTTACTTGATAACGGGGTTTATTGGGTTGGCATTGAATCGTCAGAGATCCCAAACTCCGTTGAAGTCAAATCAACCTGGAATGAAGTGCCTGAGCCGGCGTGATTCCGGGGCCATTTTTTGCTGAAGATCAGCCGCACTGGCCTTGGTCTGCTCACGCTCCTGCGCTTGAAAAATGTCGTCCTCTGTGATGGTGAGACCACGAGACTCGGCCAGACCGATCAAGTCCTCCAAGGACAGTGGATGGGCGAGCTGCTCAGCCAGGGCTGGATCCTGATCACGCGCATCCAGCAATTGGTCGAGATCGTGCAGCGACATAACCCAGTGATCAATGCGATGGACCTACTCCAGCACGCCAACCCATCAACGCTCAGAACCCACACACCCCACACCGGTTGGAGGCGGTTCTCATGCCAAATCAGCAATCATGCTCTGATCACAAACAAGCCTTCAAGCAGACCATGGCTTTCCGATGGCGTGTCATCGAGGCAATTGCCTTACCAATGCTCACCCTGCTGTTTCTGGGACTCTGGCAAGGACTGCGACATCAAACAGAGGCGATACGTGACCTGCGCCTTCAACTCCATGAGCTTGAACAGCAGTCAAAGCCTGCCAGCACCAATAACTTAGTGACAGAACAGCTTGAGTTCCTCCAACGACGCCAGGAATCGCTTGAGACACAGATCAGCGGACTCAGACGATCGCAACAGCAGTTGACAACGCAATGGCGACGTCAATCAAGACCCAGTGCGTTTGCTCCACCACCAGCCCAACAGGAACCAAAGAATGAATTCGTTGATTGAAGTCCTATCCCTTGACGGCATCCCCGCTGGCGTTGGGAAGAATGAAACGCTGGAGCAGCACAAACATCACAAGCACGGGCAAGATCGAGACCACCGAGCCGGCCGCAACAATCCTCCAGTCCAGTGAGAAACTGCTGGCCAATTGCTGCAACCCAAGTGGCAGTGTGAAGAGAGCAGGATCATCAAGAATCACCAAGGGCCAAAGGAAATCACTCCAGGTGCCAATGAACACAAACATCGCCAAGGTGATCAAGTCAGCACGAGCAGCAGGAATCATCACGTTCCACCACTCTCCGAGCTTGTTGCACCCATCCATACGCGCAGCTTCCTCAAGCTCGACCGGTACACCTAGAAAACTTTGACGGAGAAGATACAACCCAAAGGCGGTAGCTGCCTGGGGAATGACCAACGCCATCAGAGTATTCCGTAAACCGAGCTGAACCATCAGGAGATAAAGGGGGATCATCACCACCTGAAAGGGGATCAGAATCGTTGCCACCACGAGTGCCAAAACCAGTCCCCGACCAAAAAATCGCATGCGAGCCAGTGGATAAGCCGCCAAGGAGCAGAACAGCAGATTCGCCACTACTGCAAAAAAGCTGACCACTGAACTGTTGAAGATGTAAGTCCAGAGAGGATTGTCACGAAAGAGCCGTCCATAGGCATCCAAACTGGGCTGAGTGGGGATGAGCGCAGGAGGACTCGTGAAAATATCTTCCGCAGGGCCTTTCAGTGAGGTGCTCACCAACCAAAGGAGAGGGACCAACACAGCTATTGCCAGCAGGATCAGCAGCACTAACTGCAGAAGAGGAGCCGGGCGAACTCTGGATTTGAGCAGCATGGACTTCTAATAAACAGGATTGGCATCCAGTTCGGCCATATCCCGCTGAGGATGGATGGTCGGACCTGCCGTGCCTGCGACGAGGCGATTCAAGGCATTCACAAAGGCCTCCGCAGCAGCAACCACCACATCGGTGTGGGCGGAATGCCCTGAATAGAGCTGGCCATCACGACGCAGACGAATGGTGACATCACCCATCGCATCAATCCCTTCGGTGACCGATTTCACTGAGAACTCAACCAGTTCATTGGGCTCACCAGCCAATTGATTGAGAGCTCTGCACACCGCATCGACTGGTCCGGTCCCGATGGCAGCAGCCGTTTGCTCCTGGCCGTCCTCATTCGCAAGAGTCAAAGTGGCAGTTGGCTGAAGACTGCTTCCACAACTTACTTGCACCAACTTGAGCTGATAGCGCGCATCAGGCTGCTGCACCTGAAAGCTCACGATCGATTCAAGATCGCGGTCCGTGATCTCCCTTTTGCGATCGGCAAGATCCTTGAAACGCGCAAATGCGTCATCAAGATCCTCTCGGCTGAGGTCATAACCCAGCTCCTCCAAGCGAGCACGAACAGCGCTGCGACCGCTGAGCTTGCCTAAGGAGATTCGATTGTCGGTCAATCCCACAGTGCGGGCATCGACAATCTCGTAGGTCAGCCTGTTTTTGAGCACACCGTCCTGGTGAATCCCCGATTCATGAGCAAAGGCATTGGCGCCGACAATGGCTTTGTTCGGTTGAACCACCATGCCGGTGAGATTGGAAACCAAACGCGACGTCTTGGTGATCTCTTCAGTCCGGACAGCAGTGAGTGGCGTTGGTGAATCCTCTTCTCGCCCAAGATAGGGATTAAAAAATCGTCTGCGTACATGCATTGCCATCACCAACTCCTCTAGGGCGGCATTACCGGCTCGCTCGCCGATTCCATTCACCGTGCACTCCAACTGACGAGCACCCGATTTGACTGCTTCAAGGAAATTGGCCACTGCAAGACCCAGATCGTTGTGGCCATGCACGGAAATCACGGCATCATCGATGTTGGGAACATGACGATCAATCCCTTCAATCAGGCTGCCGAATTCTGAAGGCGTGGTGTAACCAACCGTGTCTGGAATGTTCACAGTGCTAGCTCCAGCGGCAATCGCCGCCTGGATCACCTCATACAAGAACTCAGGATCACTGCGACCCGCATCTTCACAAGAGAATTCAACGTCATCCACGAATGATCGGGCATAGGCCACCATGTCGGGCACAATGCTGAGAACGTCCTTGCGACTTTTGCGCAGCTTGTGCTCAAGGTGAATATCAGAGGTCGCAATGAATGTATGAATACGCCGCTTGGGTGCTGGAGCCACAGCATCAGCACAGGCCTTGATGTCACCACGAGACGCTCGGGCCAAACCACATATTGTGGGGCCATTTTCACCACCAACCTGCTGGGCAATGCGATGCACGGCAGCGAAATCACCCGAGCTAGCGAACGGAAACCCAGCCTCGATGACATCCACACCCAGACGTGCCAGCTGCTGAGCAATCGCCAACTTCTCCTCGAGATTGAGGCTTGCACCTGGAGATTGTTCACCATCCCTAAGAGTGGTGTCGAAAATCAGAACGCGGCCTGGATCCTTGGCCATAGCTGGAGGCTCGGCAGTTTTAGTCGGAATGACTATGAGTTAGATCAGTCTAAGTCCAGATGGGCGTTACGAGACAGCGGCCTGTTGAAGGAATACCGGTACATTCAAACGATCGATCGGGAGCGTGAGCATTGGCCCAAGGAGCACTTGCTCTTGTCCTGCATGCGCACCTCCCTTATGTGAGGGCAAATGAGGCGAACTCCCTAGAAGAGGACTGGTTTTTTCAGGCCCTGATCGAGTGCTATCTGCCTCTGTTGGAAATGCTTGAGGCCGCTGCAGGTGATCCACTTCAGCACGCTCAGCTCACGATGGGGATCTCACCGACCCTGTTGTCGCTCCTGGCAGACACCACACTCCATCAACGCTTCCCCGATTGGGTCAACTCTCGACTTCGATTGCTGCAACTGGCTCCCAGGGATCACAAACCAGCCGCCAAGCATCTGCAGGAGAGTTTTGAGCGTTATCTCCAGAGCTGGCAGAACAGCAACGGAGACCTCATCAGCCGCTTCCGGACGCTTCAACAACAAGGTGTGCTTGACCTACTCACCTGTGGAGCAACTCATGGTTATCTACCCCTGCTTCGTGAACATCCTGAAGCGATACGAGCCCAGTTGCGGACTGCCGTACGTGAACACAAGCGTCTGACTGGCGAACGGCCTCTTGGTATCTGGCTGCCGGAATGTGCCTATTACGAAGGACTCGATCGCTGGATGCGAGATGCGGGATTGCGTTACGCAGTCCTGGATGGTCACGGACTTCTTCACGCCAGGCCGAGACCCCGATATGGCGTCTACGCACCAATTTGCAGTCGCCAAGGTGTTGCTTTTTTCGGCCGTGATAGCGATGCAACCTTGCCGGTTTGGTCAGCCCGCGATGGCTACCCGGGAGACCCTGTCTACAGGGAATTCCATCGCGACCTGGGCTGGGATCTTGCTCCAGACCAGATTGAATCCCATGGGTTACCTACGCAACGACCGCTCGGGCTCAAACTGCATCGCGTCAGTGATCAACATGCTCCGCTTGATGCCAAGCAGCCCTACGACCCCCAGATCGCAGAAGCACGCACAAAAGACCACGCCAAGCATTACCTCCAAGGGCGACGCAACCAACTGGAGGCCCTCGATTCCCGCATGGATACCGAACCGTTGCTGGTGGCGCCATTCGATGCTGAATTATTTGGGCATTGGTGGTTTGAAGGGCCAACCTTTTTAGCTGAGTTGTTCCGGCAAGGATCCGAACAGCAAGTGAGGTTCACCACCTTGCGCGGCGTGCTGAATCAACAGCCGAAGCTTCAAATCTGTGACCCCTCCCCCTCCAGCTGGGGACAGGGTGGTTTCCATGATTACTGGCTCAACGACAGCAATGCCTGGATCATTCCAGAATGGAGCCGTGCTGGCCGAGCGATGAAGGAACGCTGCAGTCGGGGAGTGGGTAGTGAACTGGGCCTGCGGATGCTGAATCAAGCCGGACGTGAATTGTTGTTGGCTCAGTCATCCGACTGGAGTTTCATCCTCAGGGCTGGCACAACAACGGACTTAGCCAAAGAACGAATCCAGCGACACCTCGGGAGGTTTTGGACGTTGATGGCCTGCATCAATGGCCAAGACAGGATGAGTGAATCGTGGCTCGTCGAGGTTGAAGCTGAGGACTCGCTTTTTCCTTTGATCCAACCTGCAGATTGGGCTCAGGTTCCGATTGATTTTTGACAGGAAAGGAACAGATGGATCGCCAGTCGTTTCATTGATAAAGACCCATTCCACTCAAGCCGAATTGCCCTCAATCACTGAAAAAATCAGGTCATGGCTTTTGGCTATCGAGGTGCTCCGAGGATCAAACCCCTTCTGACATCCCAGGGTGCTAGTGAAAATAATTTCAGCATGACACCCATCAACTTTGGCAGGGGCAAAGTGTTGGTGAGGAAACCAATCCAATCCTCCTCTGGCAATTGAAAGAAGCTGGTGAAATGTCGGCGCAGAAGGCACTCGTCAAAGCCCATCAAGCGCCCAAGACCAAACTGAAAAAGACGATGACGCAGCACCATTTCCATGGGCCAAAGCGTTCTCCAACCAACCCGTGCCAAGGCCTCCGATCCCATTCTTGGCTGTTGATTCAGTGCATTCGCGACCGCTTCCGCCAGACCCGGGCCGCGCCTCAGTAATGCGCCAATCATGTAGCCCGAAGCGGGGTGCACCATGCTTGCAGCGCCACCAAAAGCCAATACAGGTTGATTGCGATCAGGCAACGGCAAGTTCATAGGAAACAAGCAGTGCTCTTCTTCGATCACCTCCGTGATCGCTACACCGGAGTGAGCCAAGCGTTGGTGCAATCGTTGCTTCAAAACAGCTTCCGGCACTGGAGGTGCCAACGCCAACGACGTCTCCTCCAGGAAATACACCCCTTTCCCAAAATCCATGGCGTACAAAAAGGTGGGTGGTTGGTCGCGTTGCTCCCCCTTTAGATGATCACAGCGAAAATCCATCAACACGAACTGACCGGACTTCACTGGTGGTTTGTTGAAGCGTCCCACCACGCCATAGGCAGCTTGTCCGGCCACAGGTCCCCGATCGGGCCGACGCACCAATCCATTGCGATGCCCCGTTGCATCAATCACCAGACGCGCCTGAAACCGATCCCCAGAAGCTGTTTCAACCACGCTGGAATGGGCCTGGGAATCGACCCCCACGATGCTGTCTTGGTGCCAGGTCATACCAGAGCAACGCCCTAACCAGTACTGCTGAAGTTTGCGACGATTCAACAGGCCGTAATCAATTCCATGCCATGTGGGTTGATCCTCCATAGGAGATCCACCAGAACCGAAAAAACTGCAAGTTTTGCTCCAACGGTGCTCAAGCAAATGGTCAAGGCCTAAAAGCTCGAGTTCCCTTGCCCAGATCCCGTAGGTATTGGGCCAGAAGCTGTGGACCGGATGGGGTGCGATACCTTCAACCACGACGCCTCTTTGATGCAATTCAGACGCGATACAAAGAGCAGCTGGACCACCCCCGATCACCAAAACATCGGTCGCTTCAGCCAACATCAAGCCTCAGGGAAATGGTCCTGACCCAAAGCTTGAGCATTGCCGTCGTCATCGGATTCCGCTTCGGGTGGTACCAGAACCACATCAGCCAGACGATCACCCTTGTCGAGTCGCTGCAGACGTACTCCGGTGGCGGCACGAGACTGTTGAGGAATAGCGTCAGCACTGGTGCGCACGATCACACCTTTTTCACTTACCAAAAGCAATTCTTCGCCAGCACCCAGCACACGCAGCCCAACAAGTTCATCCTCCT
>WTGE01000070.1 GCA_011525445.1 Synechococcus sp. CO36386bin_37 | reverse complement strand
CCATGCCGAAATAACGCTTGTTGTTAAACGTGCGAGCTGTCATGGCCTTTGGCGCCCCACGAAGCTTCCTGGACTCAAGGCGCAGAAAACGAGTGACAACAGCCGGATCAATCTCGAGAAGCAAGCCACTAACCACAGGCTGTAACAAATTTAACATGCCGTTAACTCATTTTTAAGAAACAATCAACCAAGCAAGATAAAGAGAAGACAGCCAAAACGTCAGGCCTGGGAGCGTCCCTAAAGTCAGCTGCTGCTGAACTGCTTCTGAACGTGGGATTGGCGAATTGAAAATCGATCCAAACAATTGGACAACCTTCTACTGGTCAGGTCAGATCAACCGAAGATGGCCAGCGATACTCTGAACATGATGATCACCAATCATCAAATCATCGAAGGAAAGTCTCGATCATGAAAAATGGACTTTCAAACCGGCATCAGCGGGAGGCATCCTGAAGAAACAACTCTTCCTCCCTTGAACTGCGACGTCCAAGGGCAGCATTGCGATGGGGATAACGACCGAAGCGCTTCAGCTGGATGAGGTTCTTTCGGGCAACATCAGCAGTGGCAGCGTCGGCGAATAGCTCAAGCAGAGGAATGGCCTGGGCCACCACCAGAGCATTCTCGCTATGCAGAAGAGGCATCAACCAGAACTGACGTTTGGCTTGCTCCGGCTCGTCCTGAATCCAGCCCCGTCGCAGGGCCCCATGGCTGAGCAGCTGCGCCTGCGGGTCGCCTGCATAGGCCTTGGCCCGCCCACGCCAGATCTGACGGCTGAACTGGTCCAGCATCAACACAAGAGCGAGACCGTTCGATGGATTGTCAGCCCAGGTCTGAAGCCCACCGACCAGGGCCTTCTCCACGTGAGCGGAAAAGCGATCACTCACGAGCGCATCGAAGCTGTCGCGGCGACGAAACCACTGCCAGGGTCGGCACTGCTGGAACCAGAACTCCAGAACCTCGTCAGCGGTCAAGGCTCGGCCTCACCTTGTTCCAGCTTCGCTCCAATTTGCTGCTGTCGCCGCTGTAGTTCATCCGGGCAAGAGCAATGTTGATGGATTGCTTGAGAGCAGGCTCAAGCTGATCGCCAAAGATGAACGCCTGAGGGGTCTTATTGGACATCTCCAGTGTCAGTCGGTAGCGGTCAGGGTCTTCAAGACGCGTCAACACCTGATTGAGAACGGAAACGTCCGAAACAATGTGATTCACTTCTCCGCTTTCAAGCGCTTCAGCCAAACCTCCCTTGTCTTCAACGGTCAGCACAGCTGGATGACTCGATCCATCCAAATCGAAGTTGCTGATCTGTTGAAACAACCAATCCTGCATTTGTGTACCGGCGTTGACGGCAACTCCCTCCTTGAGAACAGTTTGTAAATAGCTCTTTGTCACTGAGCTGGCTTCAAGTGGTTTTCGTGTTTTGAAGAGAAGGCTGGCTGTTGTACCAACCAGAAGAGAGATGAACAAAATTCGAATCCCACTGGCCAAAAGAATCAAGGCATGACCGCGTTGGCTGTGATGGAGAAGTTTATCGATTCCGGTACCCAGCAACAACATGATCCAGGCTTTGGTGAACCGAACCGAACGGTTACCACTGAACCCACTCATGCCCTGAAAATTGGACTCCAATACAGCCAGTGCCAATGCTGATAACCCGCTGATCAGAAGAAGCGTGATGAGAGACAAACTGACAACAGGGTCATTCATCAATCGCTTGGCAAATCCAAAATCAAATGGATTATTCTCCCGACTCAACATGCCGAGACTGTCGCGGGTATAAGGAACTGAAAACTCAACTCGCTCCAGTCGTTCTGGCGTGATCTTGTGACAGGAAGCAACGACATCGACGATGCCATAGGAGGCAGCATCCACCGCCTGGCTGAATGTGGAAATTGTGGCCAGTGTGTAGGGACGATTGATTGTTTCAGCGACTCGTCTCCAAACATCGATTGACAGGCCTTCATAGTTATTCGCAGCCTCATCGGAACACGGCAAGTAGTTATCGACAGTGGCAACCAGCAGATGCCGGGGCTCCTGTTCATCCGTAGACACAGGCTCAGCTACAGCAGCAGCAGCGATCAACACCAGGCAGAGGGGCAAGAGGCGGAAGAACCTGATCGGCATTCGAACCGACATCAAGACGAGCAGCTGTAGTGGGACACTCCACCGGCGTTGAAGAACTCCCGCGGTTTCAAGCGGTCGTAGCGGGCTGCCCGTTCAGGGGAAGGGGTCTCATAGGGCGCGCTGAACAGCTGCTGCAGTTCTGCTATCAGGGAGGCGTCACCTTGGGCTGCCTGTTGATAAGCCGGAGCGATCAACCACTCACGCCAGGTGATCGCCGGATTGACGCTTCGCATGCCAGCGGAGATCTGGGCTGGATCAACGCCACTGGGCAACTGGGCGCGCCAGCGGTCCAACCAGCTCTGCCACTGGA
>WTGE01000220.1 GCA_011525445.1 Synechococcus sp. CO36386bin_37 | reverse complement strand
ACTTCCAAACAGCTGGGGAGAAGAAAGCGACTCTGAGTCCAACCAAACACCCAGGGAGTGGCCCTTAAGCGGGACAAGTCACGTGCTGCTGTCTTGCGCCGGGCTGGGCGACTGGAAATTTGCAGTTTGCGGATTTCTTCAATGGGAGTGACTTGTTGGAAAAAAGCCACAAGATCCGGGTTGTCGTGAACCAGGGCCCGATAGTGGCGTCGTGAACTTTGGGCCAGTCTGGACATCAATTCATTCCAACTGGGTGTCGCATCCAACTGGTTGGTGACAAGGCTGTTTTGAACCACCGCTGTCGTCACCGTTTCCAGGTTGTAAAGAGCGAGTTCAGGAAGGCTGTACTTCGAAGCCAACACCTCGCCTTGCTCAGTGATCTTGATCCGCCCCTGGAGTGTTCCACTGGGCTGCGCCAAAATTGCCTGATAGGCGGGACCGCCACCACGACCTACAGAGCCACCACGCCCATGAAAGAGCCTTAGGGCCACCCCTTGGCGAGAAGCCAAATTCTGGAGTGCGATCTGGGCTTGGTGGATTTCCCAGTTACTAGAGAGAAATCCTGAGTCTTTATTGCTATCGGAGTACCCAAGCATCAGCTCTTGCAAGAGCAGGCCCTGGCTACCAACCTTTGGTAAAAGATCGCGATAAATCGGAGTCTGGAACAATTGCTCCATCACCTCAGGAGCGCGCTGTAGATCTTCAACGGTCTCAAACAGTGGAACAACCAGGAGATCGGAATGGCTGGCCGATGGATCCACCAGACCCGCTTCCTTCGCGAGCAGAAGGACTTCAAGGAGATCCGAAACGCTGTGACTCATTGAGATCACATAGGTGCGGCAGATCCGACTTCCAAATTCATCCTGTAAGCGATGCAGCATGCGGAACACATCCACTGTTTCGGCTGTTGGCGCTGACCAGCTCACGGCTGGGGGGATGAGGGGACGACGTGTTTGGAGCTCTTCCATCAACCACTCCACACGCTCGGCTTCGTCCATTTCTCCATAAGCGCGATCCGGGTTGATGTAGCGACTCAGTTCGTCGAGTGCATCGCTGTGCCGCGTACTTTCCTGTCTGATGTCGAGGCCTGCTAGAGAGAACCCAAAGATGTGCACCTGTGTGAGCAATGTGTCGAGTGTTTCACAGCTCAGGTCTGTGTTGACAAGGCTGCTGCGTATGAGTTCCAGCTCGCTGCTGAACTCGGCAATCGAGCCATAGTGCAGAGCGTCACCTGGAGCATTGGCTGAAGCAGATGATCGCAACCCTTCTGGAGGAGTGCGCCAGCCAGCATCGGCCAAGAGTTGATTACGGATCTGCGTGAGTCGAAGCCGCTCGAGCATGAAGCTGAGCTTGAGTCGATAGGGTTCAAGACGGTATCGGGTTGCTCGCTCCTCATACACATCCGGGAAGCGCAGTCGATCCATCTCCAACGACTCGAGCAGTGGAGCGCTGACCTGGCTCCATTGCATTGAGATGCTGAGTTGATTGCGGAGATGTTGTACGGCACTGATGTAGCGCTCAAGCATCAGTTGGCGCTGATAGCAGGCCGTGCGCCAGGTGATTTCAGTGGTGACCGAAGGGTTTCCATCCCTGTCGGATCCCACCCAGGAACCAAATGTGCAAAAGGATGAGGAGGGAACCTTTACATCGGGGTAGCTCGCAGCAAGAGACGTGATGATCCTGCGGCGCAACTGAGGCATTGCATTGAACAGGACCTGCTGGAAGTAATGGAGTGCGTAATCCACCTCATCGAGCACGGAAGGCTTGAACTGATGGAGCTCGTCGGTTCGCCACCACAGGCGAATTTCCTCCTCAAGCTGCAGCCTTACGGTGTCTGTTGAACCTGACCCTGTGGGTGGTTGGTTTTCAAGTTGCTGAAGGAGACTGGCAACCCGACGCTGTTTATGGCGAACGGTATGGCGCACGATCTCCGTGGGGTGTGCTGTGAACACCAAGCGAATATCAAGCTCTTGAAGCAGGGACTCAAGTTGAGCAGGCGGGACATTGAGACGCCTTAGACGTTCGAAGAGTTCCCTGAACGTTGCGGGTTCGGTTTGGGTAGCGAGAGGAGGTGCAAAGGGATCCACTTGCTCGGCCTGATCCTGCGATCGATTGATGCTCTCGAGGTATGTGTCCTCCTCAATCCGTTGTTCCAGGATGTTGACGAGCTGGAAATACAACGAAAAAGCTCTTGCTGCTGCAATGGCCTCAGCAAGATCCATCTCTTTGATGATGTCGATCAGCGCGTCGGTACTGACTGGATGCTCGCCTGGAAGAACAGGATCACTCAGCTGCTTCATACGCAGCAGCCGTTCCGCTTGCTCTTTTGGGCATTCGCTTCTCAGCACGGTTTGCCAGAGGTCTTCAACGAGAGAAAGACGCTTTTGCAGCAATTGGCCGTTTTCTACTTCGTTGCTGTCAGCCCTGGGCTGTGTGCTCT
>WTGE01000375.1 GCA_011525445.1 Synechococcus sp. CO36386bin_37 | reverse complement strand
TGCTCTCAACGGTTTCCCGATCTTCATCGAACTGACCTCGTAAGGCCGTCTCAAATGCTGCGTCATGCACCAGCCGTAAAAGAGCTTGCGTGGACTCCTGCACGAGATGCAAAAAGAAATCGGAGGGTCATGAAACAACAGCGAAGGCGCCAACTGTGGCTTGGCTGATCCATTTATGTAGCTGTCCATTGGGAGAATCCCGCAATGAATTGGTTAACCACAGATTTTTGAATTATGTAGGTGCTTACCAAGCTTGGATTGGGCCGATAGTCAGTATCAATATTTTAGTGGATTTCGCAGATTTCAATATTCTGCTAGTTTTCGTCGCTGGCTGCTGAGTGGTTTAAAAGTCCATAATTGGTCAGTGTTATCTGATGATTGAAGTGCAGAAAGTCGAGATTGTTGGTGTTTGTTTTGCCGCGTTTATGAATTATTTTATTGCTAGTTGTGTTTGCGGCAATGTTTTGACGTGATGTCTTTGCCGGTTCCTTAGAGGCTAGGGAGATAAACAGGGGAACGGCAAGGCCTGAAATTCCTAAAAAAAGCAGAAAGGAAGATGCGATGGCAATCCTTTTGGGGTCGGGTTTTTTAGTGATTTCGCGGGGCTCAAGTTGGTATGGAATTGCCACTTTGAGCGCCTTGGTGAATTTTTGTTCAATTTATTATAGTCTATGTGTTGGCTAGTGCTTCACGCACTTTTCAAGTGTTGAATCTAAGGAGCTCTGTGTCTGAGGCGCGGTAAAGCATTGCCGTTTCAGCGGCATTCGCGGCTTCTCTCCTGGATTGTATGGATGAAACAGGTTTGAGTTCCCAGGCGAGCCGTTGGGTAATTGTGGTTTGGTTCGCAGGCATTCTCTGAGGGTTTCACGATTGGCTTCGTCCCAGGGCTAACAAAAATCATGGAGAATATTTTGATGACCTCGAAATATTAAGGTCGTTTATGGGGTCGTCTCTCTTTGCTCCCATATGCCCACATAGAAGGTCTCGATTCTCGTTTGGGCGTATGTGGCCTGCTGTTCCGGTGCGCTCTATATTTTCTGCACTATTTCAATGTATTGCTGGACTTGAAGTCCAAGGAAGAATTTCGGTCAATACGGTCTATTTATTTGCTTAAGTGAAGTATGAGAATTGGTATTTGGTTCTTCCAGTCTATTTCTATTCATCCGAGAATGATCACAGAGCGCCTCTACTGGTTCCGCAATGAAGGTTTCCTTTGCTGTCTGCATCACCTATGCCGATCGGCGTGAGGATGCCTCCTTTCACGAGAGCGTCCTTGATGCGGTGGAGGACTATCACAGCTCCGTTCTTAAAAGCGCACTCCAGGGCTGGGATTGCGTGGTTTTGTCCCTTTGCATCAATGGCCAACCGGTGGAAGTGCTGGAGAGCATTGAGCCGCTAAAAAATGGCCGCTCTGATTAGCGGGCCAGGAAAATAATCAGGCTGGCTGTGATCAGAAAAACTATCCCTGTGATCCAGATTTGGCCCGACTGCTCTGAAAGCCACTCGAGACTGCCCTCCAGTGGCTGGCCGTAGAGACTCACAAAGGCAATCCCTAAAACAAGGATTGGGATCAGTAGGGCAAGCACTGGAAACATCTTGGCCAGCTCCCTTCAGAGAGTTCAGACCTGGCTGCTGTCTAACGCATTGAGTAGGCCTTGCTCGGCATCAAAGACGCCGTTTTCGCTGAGATCCGAGGCATCGAAGGACACCTCCAGCCGGAGCAGATAGTCAGCGAGTGTGTCTGGTACAAGTGAAACGGTTATGGGGACAACCCTGCGGTGGCAAGCTCAACATGATGGGCTAAGCAACAGACGCAAAATGGCGGCGATTGTTTTCGATTGCCTCCTGTTTTTCTGAGCCCTAGGGCTTGATTGGTGCAGCAGAGCACAGGATGCAAAGGAACTCAGGTTCGATCGCCCAGTCACCTGGCACCACGCCGATCAGCCTCCCTTCGCGGTGCTCGAGCGCGTCCACAATCGCGAGCTGCTCGCTTTTCGCATGGCTTGGCAGGACGGACTCGGCCATGCCGTCGCCGTCTTGATCCATCACAAGCCAGAAGGCTGGTTGCACCATCACTCCACCAAAGCTGAAGTTCACTGCTCTGCGCAAATGGCCCGATCACTAAGGGCAATGTGGCTTTAGTAATTGCTTATGGGGCCCTTCAACCGAACATAAAAGCCACTAGTGCTGAGGGGCGAACTGGGCGTGTGAGGTCGCAGCGACTCATGCCTGGCTGCCTCTGCTTCCTGCCCCCGTCACCACTGCGGTTCAACGCGTTTCCAGCCTGCTTTTACGCGATTCCGCCACAGCTCGCGGGCTTGGCTGAGCGTCAGTTGACGCCGTGACTTCAGCAGGGGTGGTTCATGGAGCAGAAGGTGCCTGCCTAGATCCACGGCCATGGGCCTGGCTCCGCCATCGCGTTCAAGCTCCGGGTTGGGCCAGA
>WTGE01000192.1 GCA_011525445.1 Synechococcus sp. CO36386bin_37 | reverse complement strand
TGCGTTGAGCAAGCAGATCAAACGACCACTTTGCGGCGGAAAGGACTTTACTCATTAGAGCTCCTTCGCTTTTCCACGTCTTAGCCAATCAAACTGAGGCTGGCAATGGGACAATTGCCTATCGGCGTGCGCGTTGATGTCTGGAAATCCCCCAACAATGGAATGCGATCCAAGGCCTGAGGTCACCATCAAGTCAACAGTCGATCCATAGCAAAGATTCTCTATCAGGGACATAACATCAAACAACGTGTTCACCGTTTCAGCCCAATCGGATCAGCCCATCTCAGCGAAGGGGATCGATCTCCTGGGGCGCTACCTGTTCTGTGATGAGCAACAAGTCGCCGAGGGTGTGGCCGATGAACACTCCGCCAACCACCACAGCCGTAAAACAGCCCAGCCCGATCAAGAGCCCTGCCACGATACGGCCGTGATGGTTGAGGTCACTGCGTTGTGCACCAGGGCTGGACAGCATTGCAATGGCCAGGATTAATTCAGTTGTGGCTTACATCGACCCAGGTTTGCAAGCTCGAATCGGCCCAAGCCAACCCTCCGTCAAAGCCAATCGTCAAAGCCAACCGGCAGAGCCCTCCGGCCGTAAGCCCTCACCACGCACGTCAACAACAAGATCAACGTCCAGGCATGATCAATGCCCTCGAACGCCATTGGACCTAAAACAACGTAGAGGCAGCGTTTGTTCCGGTCGTCGCAATGGCTTACGACAAAGACCCGATGACCTTCGGTCAGTTCATGTTGTTGCTCGCTCTGGGGGTGGTGTTCGCCCTGCTCTGGGTCTGGATCGATCCAGCCCTGGCCGTGGTCCTCGGCATCGTGTCCATCGGCACCGTTGTGGTGGTGGTGCTTCGCTTCAGGCCCCGCTGGATCAAAGCCTTTTGGGCCTGGTGCATCGACATTGGCCAGAACAGCCGATTCATCCCCTGAAAGGCGTTTTGCAGCGGGAACTTCTCTGCGGGCACGCCATTGCCACAATCGGTCAGCCAGCCCTGAAAAGGCAATGAGCACGACAGCTGATTGCCGGGCGCCGCAGCGGCGACGAGAGTGAGTGAACCGAGATCGGAGGAGCCGATGACGGCAGACACTCCACCAGCGCACACCTGAGAAGCAGACTGACTTTTCTGGCCCCTGCTCCAACGTTTCAACCCAAATGTGAGCCTTTCGTCTGTGACGACACTGCTGTTCGTCTGATCAGTCGACACTCCTCTGCACCGTGCGTAGGTGCCCCGCAGGAGACGTGCTTCACACCTGGACACCATGGCCCCAGGGCTTGCCACAAGCCAGCCGCTTCTACCGCTTCATTCAGTTCACTGTCCTTCGAAGAGACATTCACGCTTCACGGATACAGCTTCACTGAAGACTTGGTCAGCAATATGCATCAACGAGCGCGATAGGCCGTCTTTCCATCTGGACTGAACGGCCCGGCAAATCTGAACACAACGTTCAGGACGCATCCCCTGGATCCCTACACAATGTGGGGATCCAGGGGATCGTTGTAGAGATCGATAACCAGCACTCACATCGCTGTCCACAAGGTATCTCCCCGGTGAAATCCGGTATGGGGGCAATGTGAACAACTGCATGTTCATGTCCACGTCCCCAGGCCTGATGGACGAAGGAGAGAACTGATATGGGTCCATAAAATCAAGGAAGCAGTTCAAGGGGCCTTGAATACATTTGCCTCACCATGTGCTTGCAGAAACAATTCAAAAAGAGATGAGGAAGGGATGGCTGGTATGACTTGATCTTCGGTTTGCTGAAACTTAGTAAATACAACACCCCTTGCAAAGTACGGCATCGACAAACAACAATGATGAGCGACGATCAAGCACATCAAACAAGCAACGATCAAGACCGACCGAAGCGATACGAGAGACGCCTTGGAGATTTAAGAATTAATTGCCTGTTATGAATCAATGCTCGAATAACAGATGATTGATAGATCATAGGACTCTCGCTAGTGTTAGGTTGAGGCAAAACACAATGTTGGCATGACAGAAACACTAATCATCCTTGGCGACAGCTTGGTTGATTCGGGCAACACCGCATCGATTCTGGCTCCCTTTGGCTTTAATCCTTTTGCTGACGCAATTTATGACAATGGCGGTAACGTCAAGGCATCCGATGGACCTGTACTGGGTGAACACATTGCTCTTGAGATCGGTGCCAACATCAACAATGCACAATTATTTTCGGTGCTTAGTGCTAATACGCCATCTCCCGCCCATATTCACAACTACGCCCATGCTGGAGCCAGAACCGGATCTGAACCTGGATACAGTATCCCATTATTAGGGCAAATAAGCATTGGCTTGCGAGATCAGATCCGTCAAGTTGAGGCAAGAAGCGACTACTATCTTGAAGATGAAGATATTGATGTTTTGCTTAGCTGCGGCGGAAATGATCTGCTCGATATCATGGACAAGTCCAAGG
>WTGE01000395.1 GCA_011525445.1 Synechococcus sp. CO36386bin_37 | reverse complement strand
CAGCGGGAGTCCCCGCCTCCAACATTGAGCGCGCCATCGCCAAGGGCTCCGGCCAGGCCGGTGATGGAGCCCAGCTGGAAGAGGTGCGCTACGAGGGCTATGGCCCCGGTGGCATGGCGGTGCTGGTGGAGGCGCTCACGGACAACCGCAACCGCACCGCGGCGGATCTACGCCTGGCCTTCAGCAAAAACGGGGGCAACCTCGGCGAACACGGCTGCGTGGCCTATCTGTTTGAACACCGCAGTGAAGTGATCCTCAACGCAGGCCCCGATGCGGAGGAACGGCTGCTGGAAAGCCTCCTGGAGCTGGACGCTGATGGCTATGAGCTCTTGGATGAGGCTGTGATGGTGCACGGCCCCTTCGAAGCTTTGGAGAGCCTTCAGGACGGCTTGCGCCGCGCGGACTGGGAGGTGCGGGAGTGGGGGCATCACTGGTCCGCCCAGACCAGCGTCTCGGTGAGTGATCCCGAGATGGCTCGCAGCTGCCTGAAGCTGCTGGATGCCCTCGACGGACTCGACGATGTCCGAAGCGTCAGCGCCAACCTTGATCTCGCCGACGGGCTGGAGATCGACTGAAGGAACAACTACCAAAGCCACAACGATCTACGAATCAATCTGCCTTTGGCGCAGAAATGGACGCAGGAACGTTTCAGCGACGGACAAGGGGCAATCCGCTTGCGCAGGCCACTCGTTCAACTGCTCAGCGCCTGAACAACTAGGCGAGAAAATACCCAAACACCATCCCTTTGCTAAAGGACAGCCATAGACATGGGACCTTGTACATGCCCATGGAATTACGAAACCGCTTGGTGAACCGCTTATGTCACTTGAAAATCAACTCACTCCCTATATCGACTTTGCGAGAACACTAATGCCAGCAGCAAAATATTGGCTAAGGTCATGATGTCCGCTTAAGGCTCTAGTTTTGAATCGGATTACACCGGCCCTTGGTCTCGCCACATTAATCGGAATTTCTCTAACATTTGGCGGCAATAACGCTGGATTTACCAGGAGCCAACCTTCTGATTGTGACAGCATCAAGCCCGCATTCAAAAAAGCCAGTTCAACGACTTCTACAGTCAATAAAGACAATTATGCATTTGCTGAAACAGAGATAATTCTTGGTGATTATGTCCAAAAAATCGCTCAGGCAACTTGTTCAGATGGCATGGGTGTGTTCATGCATTTCCGAAAAGCAATGGATCCGAAAGATAGAACCATTTTAAGGCCAAACTTTGACACGTTGTATTCCGCCGCTGTTGTTGACCTGAAAAGCCCAGCGACCATTACTCTGCCGGCCTCCGATCGATTGCAAATCCTGGAAGTCGTGAGCGCAGATCACTGGATTCCATTGGTGTCGAGCAAGCCTGGCGCTTACGAGATCACCGAAGAGATGGTTGGCAGCCGTTTCGCATTTGTCATCATTCGGACCCAAGTCAACATGCAGGATCCTTCTGACATCAAGCGAGTTGGGACGATCCAGGATCAAATCACGATCAGCCAGGAGAATCGCGGCGAATTCGTGCAAACAAAAGAGTGGGACAGGAATCAAATGCTCACAATGAGGTCCGACTATCAAAAAGAAAAAGAGGCGAAAGGCATTAGTAGCGAGGAAATTTTTGGCAAGCAGGGTGAGATCAGCCCTGAAATGCGAAATATTGGGGTTGCATTTGGATGGGGAGCTTTAACCAAAAAGGGAGCCGTATACCCATCCATCGCCATACCCGACTCTGACAAGAAAATGACGCTCACCCTGAAAGACGTCCCGATGGGTGACAATGCTTTTTGGTCGGTAACAGTTTACGATAAAAATGGCTTTGCTCAAGGGAAGAATTACAACATCAATAGCTCCTTTGCGAAGCAGAGCGAAAGCGGTGACTACGTGCTTAATTTCGGAGTGGACTCAACCAAAGAAAACTTTCTCGAAGTTTATCCCGGCTCAAATGCCACCTTGAGGATCTACTCGCCACAACAACCTTATTTTGACGGGAGCTGGAAAGTACCCGAAATCAAAGTGGCTACCCCTGGCAATTGAAAGCGATTGATCAGAAGACTCAGCCGACACTCAGCGTCCAATGGCTGTGAATAGAGGTTTCCATGCGGCAAAACTCTCGTAGACGATATCTTCCCGGACGTGAAGGCAGTGCCTTTCAGATGCAACGAAAGAATTGCCTAAATGTGGCTTGCCATGTCGAACCTGTTGCTCACCTGCAGTGAGTTGAGAGCCAAGAGGGCTGGAGTACGACTGACGCCTCCTTGAAGTTTTTCGTTAGCAAATCCGCACCAAAGCTTGCGCCCCTGAGCCCCGTTCAAGCCCAGCGCTAGGCCGAAGGAATCCCTTCTGGAGGATCACCATGTCCATGAAACAGCTGGAGACGTTCATGTCGCGGGTTCAAAGCAACGACTCCATCCGCGATGAAGTGCAGCGCTGCGGCAAGGACAACTCCTGCG
>WTGE01000225.1 GCA_011525445.1 Synechococcus sp. CO36386bin_37 | reverse complement strand
AGTCCCAGGTCTGCTGGAACGGGACCCACCAGGTGGAACAACATCAGGATGGGAGCCAGGAGACTGGCAAGAACGGTCACAGGTCTTAGCGGGAACGGCTGTTCCAGTTGAGCATCCACAGCCAAAGTCCGAACAGCGTGCCGACCGGCAGTGCAATCACCAACAACTGACTGATCACGAACTGGCGTACTTCAGGATCCATGTTTGTGCTGGTCGGCGGTCTGACAGTCCCGATGAGCTGCTGCTCCGCCATCATGGTCACGACTCCTGGATGTCGATGACAAATCCCGGCTGGATCGTGTTGGCATGGTTGGTGGTGGCCCTGGCTTCAGCCGTCAAGTTCTGGTCGATAACGCGGCCTTACCGAAGCAAGATTGATCTCAATAAGGCGTCATCCGTTGATGAAGCTCGTCAACGGCTGGAACGACGCTGGCGAGAGGACAGCACGGTGTGATGCCTATTTTTCAGAGATCACCCAGGCTGTTGCCGCTCTTTGACGCACATAGAGATCGGCGAGTTCTCTGGCCAGGGCCTTCAACGCGTCCAGGTCGTCGGTGTCGTCGATGGAGCGTTTGAGCGCTTCGGCTTCGAATTGCTGAGGCAGGCTCAGGTTCACAGCTCATCAGCTAGTCAACAAATTGTAATCAAACGTCATTTGATCTGTGAGCTGGCTGCCGCACGGGAGCGTGCAATCTCCTTCTGCCATGCCAGCAACAAATCCTTGCTGATCTTCTGAAGTTCTTTCACGTCAGTCATCGTGCTGATGTCGCGACTGCGCTGTTCCAGTTCAAATTGTTGGCCAAGTGTCAGAGCAATGGGCTCCATGATGACGTCGGCAAGTTCAGCTTAAGGTATCGGCCTAATTCTCCATTGTCGTAACAATAAGTACTTTTCAGGACGGATGTGTTCTGCTGCGTACATGATTTTGATAACAGAACATTTCTTGTTGTCTGTTTTTACCCGGTTCCGTTGGGATTCTTTCTCAGGATGGATCTGATTCAAGACCATCATGCATTTTTCTTGGTCGCAACATTTTGAGCTGGCCCGATCGGTTGAGGCCGCAGGTGATCAAGAGTGCGTGGAGGCACTTGCTTTGATGGGTGTAGGCCTAGCACTTCTGCTGCACGATCTCGAGCATGACTTGCTTGCCACCCCAAGTGCTTCGATTCGTGCACCGCGACTCTGATCGTCCTTGGTTGTTATTTGGTGACAACCCTACGCTGGCAGCATTGATTGCCTAATTTGATGAAAGAACTGGTGTGGAGTCTTGGAAGGTTCCGGACAGAATCTTGAACGTCGTTTTCGGCTTGAAATCTGGAGGGAAACCCACAATTGGATGCAATCCAGGTGCGATGACCTTGCGGAGTTGGATCGTGAAGGCGATGCAGCGTCCCTGGCGCTGGAATTTCACCTAAGAGGTGTTGCCTGAACGGGAATCAATTTGATGATTCAGCGACTGGAAGGGAAACGGCTACCAACAGGGCGATTGCGATTTCGGTGCCAGCGATCAGAAGTTCGGTGACGAGTCCCATGGTCAATTGCGGTTTTCGTCGATGGTCGGCAGGTCGCTGGGTTGCATCAGGGCAAACACCACAGCAGCTGTAAGCACGATGCCAATCCCCACCATGGCCAAGATCGCAGTTGTGTAGTCGCCCATGGAGTGACCTCAGTTCAACTCACGTTACACGAATGTAACGCTCTGTAAAGCGTCTCTCAGCTTTTGGTTCTTAGCTGACGGGAAGCGTGACGTTCCTCTGACCCAGCAGCTTCCTGCCGCGGCGATGGATCTCCTGGGCGTAGCCGGTCCAGGCGCCTTGCCCCCAGTAGCGAAAACAACTGGTTTCCAGCAAGAGAACGTGGAGTAAGGACTCCCGATAAGCCTCGGTGCAGGTGACGGATGGTTCCCTGGCGATGGCCTGGTCAAACAGTGCATGAAACTGAGCGCTGAGCTGATTCATCGGGCCCAGCACATTGGCGTAGCCCTCGACCCAGCTGAGGTTGTTGGTCCAGGACGCTCCCTCCATGTTGAACCCAGCATCGGCGGCACTCAGCCGGGTGATTGCGCGTTCGATGTCATCAGCAGAGGCATTGTCTCCAGATTCAGTCCAGAGCCGGTGTTGGTGCACTGCCTGGATGGACGGGAATTCGCTGGGATCAACTCCGCTCCGTTCCAGGGCTTCGATGTATTCGCTGCCGTTGATGGCCACGGTGCCGTTCGGATTGTCACGGATGCGGCGATTGGCCTGCCGGAATGCTTCAGGGAATTCGTTCATCATCACCCCCCCGTTTTCCCCATCGGCAATCTGACTCACCAGCGATGGCACCTCGATGTTGCCCAGTGATTGCCGTTCGCAGCCCAATGCCTCGTAATAGGGCTGCATCTGCCCCACCAGTTTGGTGTCAGATCCCTGGGTTTTGATCAGCGCTGTGATGCTGATCTCTTCACCTTGGCT
>WTGE01000041.1 GCA_011525445.1 Synechococcus sp. CO36386bin_37 | reverse complement strand
AGCCACACGGGATGCTCTGGGCAGGCGTGGACTTCGGGTCACCAATTATGAATCTGCACTCTGACGCTGTTGTCGCTGTCTGAGGAAATCGGGGATGCGAGCACCTGACTCGGAGCTGGATGAGTTGGATGACGTAGATGTCTCGAAGTTTGTAACAGCTGGCCTGATGGAGCTGCGCTCGGGACGATAAGGGGTTCCATCTTCAAACCCTGTGGCAATCACTGTCACATGGATTTCTCCTTCCAGTCGCTCATCAACCACAGCACCGACGATGATGTTTGCCTCAGGATCGACAACGTCGTAAATCACCTCCGAAGCGGTGGTCATGTCCTCGAGGGTCATGTCGCGTCCGCCACTGATATTGATGACGCAACCATTGGCTCCATCGATTCGTGCCGCTTCGAGCAAAGGGCTATTAATGGCTGTTTGTGCTGCTTCGACAGCACGGGATCGGCCGGATCCCACGCCGATGCCTAGCAATGCCGTCCCTGCTTCCGTCATGACGGAGCGAACGTCAGCGAAGTCCACATTGACCAGGCCTGGAAGGGTGATGATGTCACTAATCCCCTTGACTCCCATACGGAGGACATCGTCTGCACTCCGAAAGGCTTCTTGCAGAGGTGCACCTGCAATGGCATCCCGTAGACGGTCATTAGGGATCACGATCAGGGTGTCGACGTGCTCAGCTAGACGGGCAATTCCCTCATCGGCCTGGCGCATGCGGCGCCTTCCCTCAAAACTGAACGGCTTGGTGACGATGCCAACGGTGAGGGCACCACTTTCCTTGGCAACTTCTGCAACAACCGGAGCAGCTCCAGTGCCGGTTCCTCCGCCCATGCCTGCGGCAATGAACACAAGGTCTGCTCCCTGAAGAGCTTGTTGAAGATCCGCCCGTGACTCTTCTGCCGCTTTCTGGCCGATACTTGGATTCCCGCCAGCTCCTAATCCGCGCGTGAGGGTTTGCCCCAATTGGACTCTGTTGTCTGCCGCGGATTGGATCAAGGCCTGGGCATCGGTGTTTAAAACGCGGTACTCGACACCTTCAAGATCACTGAGAATCATTCGGTTGACCGCATTGCTGCCGCCTCCCCCAACACCGATCACTTCAATTCGAGCGGTTTGACTCGGCGAAATGCCTTCAGGGTTCATGGATGAAGACATCTCACTACTCGCAATCTCCATTCCCTGATTTGGACGCCTGTGATCCATTGCATTATGGATCTGACTGCCGAATTTGCCGACAGAGCTGATACAGGAACTCGATTGTCACGATCAATAATTTCCTCTAACGCACAACTGCTAGCTGTCTTTATCAGGGGTATTTGGTTTGATTGAAGGCCTCAATTGCAGTTCGGGTTGGTTTGGATCACTGAGATCGAGGCCTGCATTGGATGGCCCACGCAGATCGGAAGGAAGACTCTTATTCAGTTTCTCAATAATCTTGAATTGCTGATCTAAAAGTTTGTCATTGGTACCCAGGCTTACCAGGCCAAGAGTCTCAACACGCAGATTGATTCCGCCAGCAGGCTCAACCAAGATCGCTTTCAGTGGCCGGTTGAGCGATGCGCTTCTCTGAAGAATTTCGGCAATGATTTCTTTGCGACGGGATATCCACCCTTCCACCTTCACCGCCGTTGCTGGTTTCACACTTTCTTTCATCATGCTTGTTGACATCCATTGCCCCTTGCTGTCCACCATCCCCTGTTCGATGCCTTTGGGTCCGATGCGGGTTGCAGCAGCAATGGGTTGACGTTCCACAATCTGGATATCGAGACCCGGAGGAAGGAGGCGCCGCTGAACGGAGGCCTGCTGAATGGGTAGCTCCTGCAGCAATTGGGTCTCGATCTGACGGGGTTTTAATGCCAACAGTGATTGTGGGAAGGTCAAATTTGCGGCCTCAACCACAGCGTCGGTAATGGCGTTGTGATCCATCCGTTGGCTTGCATTGATCTGAATCTGTGTTTTGGATCGCAGGCTCCAACCCAGGGTCAGCAGTAACCATGCCAAGGCAGCACCTGAAAGCAGAAAGAAACCTGTCCGTCGAAATTGGGTCAGGGTTTCCCTTTGCATTTCTTGGCGCAGTCTTCGACGCCTCTCCACACCAGGGGGAAGGGGTCCTGTGCTGTTCTGTTTGCCAAGTTTGCGGCTTTTCTTTTTCGAGGCTTTAGGTCTCACAAGTCACAACGTGCACGAGACATCAGTTGATCCATCCAACGCCGCGCGCGATCGGCATCAGCAAATGGCACGTCCAGTTGACTTCCATTTCCGATCAGCCTGAGACGGCATCGTCCCTGAGATTCACTGGCCAGAGGCGTTTCGCCGGAGGACAGGGCCATCAGTTCAACCAATTCCAGGCCTTTAATCACAAAACTTCCCTCGTCTTGAAAGGAACCTGCTCTGAAACTGCTCCAGCGCAGTTCTCCGTTCTTCAGGAGAGCTCCACCGCAGCCATCGAGCTTTGCCAATTCAGACCCATCGCTCCAGGATCGGAACAACGTTTGACGTCGCCGTTCTAGCCAGCCCAGGGAAACGAGCAGCACAAAGGCAAGGAGGAGCGGAAGCCAGAGCAGACCTTCAATCATTGCGAGTCTGGAAGCTGCATCATTCTCGCGCCGTCTGGACCAGCTGGGCCACTAGTTCGGGTAAAGCGACACCACTGGCTTCCCAAAGCATTGGATACATGCTCTGAGAGGTGAATCCCGGCAGGGTATTGATTTCGTTGAGCCAGATCTCATCCTTGAGCTCGTCGTAAAACACATCGACCCGTGCCAGTCCATCGGCATGAACGGCAGTGCAGGCCTGTAGAGCCATGTTCTGAACCTGCGTCGTTACATCGGCGGGTAACGGTGCCGGAATGGATGTCTTGCTGAGCCCTTGGCAGTATTTGGTTTCGTAGTCGTACCAGTCGGCGTCAAAGCTGATTTCTCCCACAACGGAAGCTTTGAGCTGATCCCGACCCATCACTGCACATTCCAATTCCCGAGCGGTCACACCTTGCTCAACAACGAGGCGGCTGTCGTGGCTGGATGCTTCCTTAAGGCCACTGAGCAGCTGCTCACGATTTCGAGCTTTGCTGATACCAACCGATGAACCCATGTTGGCAGGCTTTACGAAACAGGGATAGCCAAGGTTGGTTTCAATCGTTTTCACCAAGGTGTCGCGCCTTTCTGACTGGT
Source organism: Synechococcus sp. CO36386bin_37 (assembly GCA_011525445.1). Next base: position 10,891 of record WTGE01000041.1, on the reverse strand, counting down.
GGAGCTCTGAGGCATTGAGGCCGACATAAGGCACTTGCGGGAGTCCAGCGGCTGCAAAAGCAGCCTTCATCGCCAGCTTGTCCATTCCGACGGCCGAACCCAGCACGCCAGAGCCGACGAAGGGTTGTCGCATCAAGGTGAACAACCCCTGCACGGTGCCATCCTCTCCGTTAGGACCGTGCAGGACGGGAAACCAGACATCAACGTTCTGACTTTCGATGGGCAAGCCTCTGAAACCTGCCGGAGGCAGGGGTTGGGGCAGGTCTGGGTCGGCGAGGGGCTGACCCTGCGTGAGGACAGCATTGGCAATGGTTTCAGGCCACCAGCGTCCTGCTGGATCGATGTAAAGGGGAACAACTGAAAAGTTGTCCTGATTTGGGCCCGATTGGAGAGCGTTGATCACCGTGATCGCTGAGCGGATCGAGACCGAATGTTCACCGGACGCTCCTCCAAACACCACGCCAATACGAACGGGAATTGCAGGCATGACGTGGCCGTTGATTCAACAAGCGAAACCGAAAGTTATCAGTTGATCACCGGCGTGCCAGTCAGGGAGAAGGAGCGGACTTGATCGATTTGAACATTCACGAGATCTCCTGCTGAAAAACGGGTGCCGTCAGGAGATGCAGCCGCGAAAAACGTCAGCCTGTTGGTGCGGGTTCGTCCCATCAGCTGGCTGGGGTCTTTGGGGTTGATCCCTTCAGCGAGAACTTGCTCAATCCGACCTGAGTAGCGGGCATTGCGCTCTTTTGCGATGGATTCCACCAGAGCATTGATTTCCCGCAGGCGTGACACTTTCACCTCTTCAGGCAACTGGTTGTTCCAATCGGCGGCAGGGGTGTTGGGTCTCGGTGAGTAGGCCGCCGTATTGACCTGGTCAAAGCCAATCTCCTCAATCAATGCCAGGGTGCTTCGAAACTGGGGCTCGGTCTCGCCTGGGAAAGCCACGATGACATCCGCACTGATGGCGGCATCGGGCATGCGATTGCGGATTCGATCAATGATGCGGCGGTAGCGCTCCACGGTGTATCCGCGAGCCATGGCTTTGAGAATGTCGTTGTCACCGCTTTGGAAAGGGATATGAAAGTGTTCGCACACTTTGGGGAGATCAGCGCAAGCATCAATCAGACGTTCGGTGAAATATCTCGGGTGACTTGTGGCAAAGCGGAGGCGTTCGATGCCTTCCACCTCATGCACCAGTCGTAGCAGATCTGTGAGGGTGTGCTGTCGCCTTCCTTCCGTCGTTATACCTGGCAGATCTCGGCCGTAGGCATCGATGTTCTGCCCCAGCAAGGTGATCTCTTTGAAGCCGCGTGAGGCTAATCCCTCCATCTCGAGGAGGATTGCTTCAGGCATCCTGGATTGCTCTTTGCCACGAACAGAAGGCACCACACAGTAAGTGCAACGTTCATTGCAGCCGTAGATCACATTCACCCAGGCGCAAGTGCTGCTGTCACGCCTGGCAGTGGTGAGATCTTCAAGAATGTGATGTTCTTCAGTGGCGACCACCTGTTGACCGGTCTGAACTTGCGTCAGCAGAGTTTCGAGGCGATTGGCATGCTGGGGCCCCATCACCAGATCGAGTTCCGGCACGCGACGGAGCAGGGATTCTCCCTCTTGCTGAGCGACGCATCCCGCCACCACCAAGGTGAGATCGGGATTGGTCCGTTTCCGGATTGCTTGGCGACCCAGGTAGCTGTAAACCTTTTGTTCAGCGTTATCGCGAATGGTGCAGGTGTTGTAGAGAACGAGATCGGCTTCTGATTCCGCACTGGCTTCCACATACCCCATTGTTTCGAGGATTCCTGCCATCCGCTCGGAATCGGCTTTGTTCATCTGGCAGCCAAAGGTGGTGATCCAGTAGCTGCCACGCTGTTGCTGGTCACTAAGGCTGGGCTCAGGGCTTGTCTTGGCAGGACTGGAGATGGCCAAAGCGGGTGGCGATCCTGGGGATCGACGATGTGAAATCGAACATCAGTTTGAGACACCGCCTGTTTGTGCAAGCGTGATCACTGGCGGTTCTCAATGATGGTTTGGTCTCTTCGGCGCTTTTCTCTCACCAAAGCTGTTCCTTTGGCCATTAGCCGTGGGACCACAGCTCAGGTGGAACATCTGGAGCTGTCCTGCCGTCTGGATGGCTGTATCGGCCGCGGCGAAACCGGCGGTTTTGACACCGGACATCGTGCGTTCAGCACCGATCAACTGGCTCAGGAGCTCAAGGTCTTGATCCCAAGACTCGGTGAAATCGATCCTGCTGATCGCCAGCGCCTGGCTCCCTTGCTGCAGTCTTTGTCTCCCCCCGCCCGTTGTGCCGTGGACTTAGCTCTTTGGGACTGGTGGGGGAATCGCTTGGGTCAGCCGGTTTGGCGCTTGTTTGGCCTCGATGGCCGTCGCCCTGTGTCAACCAGCGTGACCTTGGGGCTTGGATCAGTGGAGCAGGTTCTGAGCCGCTTGAACCGTTGGTGGCAGCAGCTACCTGCCACTCGCATCAAGCTCAAACTGGGGAGTCCGGACGGCCGCGAACATGATCGTGCCCTGTTGAAGGCTGTTGCTCGGACATTGCAGGAGCAGGAACAACAGCATCAGCATCGGATAGAGCTGCAGGTGGATGCCAATGGTGGTTGGTCTCTGGAGGAGGCCAAGGCGATGCAGGCGTCCCTGCAAAAAGCTGGCGTTGTACTGCTGGAGCAACCGATGGAGGCAGTGCAGGATCCTGACCAAGACACCGCCGCTTTTGCGGCTTTGAAGCCCCATTGCGCCATGGCCCTGGTTGCCGATGAAAGTTGTTGGGATCTACACGATCTCTTGCGCTTGGCACCTTATGTGGATGGGGTGAATCTCAAACTCTTGAAAACAGGAGGTCTGAGTGAGGCTTGGCTGATGGCTCAGGTGGCTCAGCGATTGGATCTGGATCTCATGATTGGCTGCTACTCCGACAGTCAGTTGCTGAATGGGGCTGCGGCCCAACTGATGCCATTGATCCGCTGGCCGGATCTTGATAGCCATCTCAATCTTGTTGATGACCCTTATTCGGGCCTGACCTTGCAAGGAGATCAGATGCGTGCTCCAGCTGCGGCTGGGCTCGGGATCACTCGATGATCAGCCCCAGGTGTTGTTATGGGTTTTTTTTGCAAAGTCTTGCTAGGGCAAGGACAGGAGCTGGCTGAAATGATCAGCCCAGTTCTGATTGTCATCGCAACGGAATTGGATTGAACAGTCAGTGTCCAGAGGGATTCGAACAGATGCCCGTGGTGTTGTTGCAGCACGGTGGTTTGACCTCCCTTACAGGCAAGACAGGGCTAGCAATGTTGCGACATCGCAGGGGGCCGATTGCGGTTGTGATCGATCCTGACCATGCCAATTGTTCCATCGCTGATGTCACCGGCATTAACCGTGACGTTCCGGTTGTGAGGGATCTGGCTGAGGCTTTGCCCTACCGCCCAGCCGTTGCGGTCGTGGGGTTGGCCCCTTCCGGTGGAGTGCTTCCAGACCCGGTGCGGCGGGATGCCTTGGCTGCACTTCGGGCTGGGTTGAGTCTGGCCAATGGTTTGCACACACAACTGGGGAAGGATCCCGAGTTCAAGGAAGCCTGCTGTGTCGGGCGATGGATCTGGGATTTACGCCGGGAGCCTCCCAATCTTCAAGTAGGACAAGCCCGCGCGGTTTCACTTCCCTGCGAGCGGGTTCTCGCTGTGGGATCCGATATGGCGGTGGGAAAAATGAGTGCCTGTCTGGCGCTTGAGACTGCTTCTGCACAACATGGTTTGACCTGCCGCTTTGTTGGAACTGGACAGGCTGGAATCTTGATCAGCGGCCGCGGCGTTCCTTTGGATGCGGTGCGTGTGGACTACGCCGCCGGAGCTGTTGAAGCGGCTGTTCTGGAGGCCGGGATGGGTTTGGAGGAGGGAGACCTGGTGCTGGTGGAAGGGCAGGGTTCCCTTTGCCACCCTGGTTCAAGTGCCACCCTTCCTCTCCTTCGTGGCAGTCAGCCCACGGCACTGCTGCTGGTGCATCGGGCCGGACAATCCACGATTGGAAGGCTTCCGCAGGTGCCACTCCCCCCGCTCAAGGAGCACATCTCCATCTGTGAGGCTCTGGCGGCGATTGCTCGACCGAAGGAAGCAGGGCCCGATCCAAAGGTCAAAGCCGTGGCTCTCAATACGGCAAGGTTGTCAATCGATGAAGCTCAGCGTCAGATTCAGGCTTGTGAAGATGAATTGGGTCTGCCCTGCGCGGATCCAATCCGCGGCAATGCTGACCATCTGCTCAGGGGTTTGATGACCAGTTGAGGGCGGGTGAGGGGATTCGAACCCCCGAATGGCGGCGCCACAAGCCGCTGCCTTAACCACTTGGCGACACCCGCCGTGTCAGTAAGAATCTACCAATTCGCCCCCCTAACACTGCAGACGCTTATCGGATTTTTTCGCAAGCCTCCGACCAACGGTGTGGCAGCTGCGCTGGCGTTAGCCGCCACAGGAGTGGCGCTCGCCATCACCAACCCTTCACCGGAGGATTTCAGGGCCTATGCAGGTGAGCGACTCGTGATCGTTGTCACCGATGAACTCTGTAGTGGTGGTCTGCCGATGGTCCTTCAGCTCTGGGTGAAAGATTGCCCGCGGCTGATCCGTGAACAGGAACCGGTCTTGGCCGCTCTTGCAGGCCAGTTCAGCCGTCGGCTCAATCTGGGTGTGGCCAGCGTGTTCACGACCAAGCTCGGTGGTCAGGATTTATTACCGACCCTGCGCCTTCCTGAGTATTCAGTCACGACTCTTGGACTTGCCGGGCAATTTGTCATCCTTCACTCCAGCAGTGATATCGGCAAGCTCGAATGAAGCCTTCTTTTGGCGATGGCACACTGCGTGCCTGGATTCCACGGGGGTTGGTTGAGCTCGAATACGAATGCCTTGACACGTCAGCACCAGCAACCCGTGCCGATGGACTTTGTGCCATGGATCTGTCCTGGCGAGATGGTTGTTTTGATCAGCTGAAGCCCCTGGCTCATGGGGAAGCGGAACCCACGGGGATGCTGCTACCCCGATTGCTGGAACCTCATGCACATCTGGATAAGGCGTTCAGTTGGAATGCTCACCCCAATCTCATAGGCACCTATGCCGGAGCCATGGCTGCCAATTTTCAGGAGCATCAGAGTCGCAGCTTCGAGCTCGTGGGTTCACGCTTTGAACGCTCGATGCAGTTGGCGTGGCGTCATGGTTTGCGGGCAGTCCGCACGCATATCGACAGCCTGGGGCCTGGAGCTGAGTGCAGTTGGGACGCCATTCTTGAGGGAGCGTCGCGTTGGCGCGATCGGGTCAGTATTCAGCCGGTGGCGTTGGTTTCGATTGACCACTGGAGTTGTTCAGAAGGGGAGAAGCTTGCTGCTCGAGTGGCAGCGGCGGGGGGATTGCTGGGTGGTGTCATCGCACCCCCCTGTTCGGGTCGCGCACTCCGTCAGTCCCTGCGGAGCATGCTTTCTTTGGCTGACCAACTTGGGTGTGGGGTGGATCTGCACATCGATGAAGCCAGTTCGCACCCTGCCGCTGGGATGAATCAGCTCATGCGTGTCCTCAAGAGGATGACTGTCTCGGTGCCGATCACCTGCAGTCATGTCAGCAGCCTTTCGCTTCTAAGGCCCTCTGCACTGCAGCGTCTTGCTGACCGGATGGCGCACCATGGCGTTCAGGTGATTGCTCTCCCTCTCACGAATGGGTGGTTGTTAGGTCGTCAGGATCAGAGAACGCCGTTGCGTCGCCCCCTGGCTCCGATTCGACAATTGCAGCGGGCAGGCGTGTGTGTGGCTGTTGGAGGCGACAACGTTCAGGATCCCTGGTTTCCGGCTGGAAACCTTGACCCCTTGGGCTTGATGTCAGCGTGCTTGGCCTTGGCCCATCTGGCTCCCTGGGAGCGCTTGGGGCTGTCGCCCTTCACCACCGCAGCAGCGCGTGTGATGAAGATGGATTGGGACGGGGTGATTCGAGTGGGAGCTCCTGCTGATGCCATGCATCTACCGGTGCAAGGCTGGACAGAAGCCTTGGCCACTCCTCCAGCACGCCAACTGTTGGTTCGTGGTGTTTGGTTTCAGGATTGATCGCCGGGATTCTCTCAACCCAAGCGCATTTTTTTAACCTGATCCAGACCTCCTCCTTGCTCTGAGTCGTCATGGCCCTGGATGGTTTGTATCAAGCGTTGGAGGCAATCTCAGACCTCAGCGTGCTCTCGAATCCAGCTGATTTGGAGCGTTATTCCCGAGATGCGTACGACTACTCGCCGGTTCTGCGGGAACAGCTCAACCCTTGCCGTGCTGATCTCGTTGTCCGTGCGGCTTCGGTGCAGGCGGTGCAGGCGGTGGCTGCTGCCTGTCATCGTCATGCCGTTCCGCTTACTTTGCGGGGGTCCGGAACGGGAAATTATGGCCAGAGCGTGCCTTTGAAAGGTGGTGTTGTCCTGCTGATGGATGCTCTGAACCAGGTGCGCGCGATTGATCCCTCCACTGGTGTGGTGACTGTGGAATGCGGCTGTTTGATGCGTGATCTTGATCGGGCCTTGTCTGAGCATGGCCGGCAGTTGAGGCTGTTTCCAAGCACCTGGCGTAGTGCAACGATCGCTGGCTTTATTGCTGGTGGCTCCGGGGGAATCGGTTCGGTGCGCTGGGGCTTTCTGCGCGACCCAGGACATCTGCTTGGCTTGGAGGTCGTCACCATGGAGGAATCCCCTCGGGTGTTGCAGCTGGAGGCCGCTGAAGCGGAAGCCCTGAATCACGCCTATGGCACCAATGGCATCATCACGGCACTCACCCTGTCTTCAGCGGCGCGAGTTCCCTGGCAGGAAGTCGTAGTGGATTGTTCCAACTGGATCATGGCTGTGGAGCTGTCCCTGCGTCTTGGTCAGGCTGCAGTTGAGTTGAATCTCTGCACTGTTCTGCAGTCAGCGATTGTGGATCGCCTCCCCTCCTGGAGTGGTCAGGCCACTGGGCAGCACCGCATCCTCTTGCTTGTTGCTCCGGATGCTGTCAGCACGATTCAACGCTTGGCAAATGCCGTTGGTGCTCGAGTGAAGCTGCTTGGCCCTGAGGACAACAATTCCGGTAATGGACTACGAGAACTCACCTGGAATCACACCACCTTGCATCTCCGGAACCAGGATCCCAACTGGACCTATCTGCAGATGCTGATGCCCCAGCCGGAACAGGCTTTTATGGACGCCCTTGATCAAAGCTGGGGTGAGGATCTGCTCTGGCATTTGGAGGCAGTGCGGCAGCAGGGAGCCATTCGATTGGCAGCATTGCCGTTGGTGTATTGGAGAGGGAAGCAGGCTCTTCAGGATTTGATCGATGACTGTCGCGCCAGGGGTGCTTTTGTGTTTAATCCCCATGTGCTCACTGTTGAAGGGGGTGGTTTGGGGGTGATCGATGCTGATCAGGTTGCTGCGAAGCAGCGCCATGATCCTGATGGTCTTCTCAACCCCGGAAAGCTTGGTGGGTTTCGTCCTTAGCAGCCCAAGCTGTCGCGAGTGGAGACACCACTGCTGCTGTTGATGCCATCAGCGTCTTGACAGAGCCGACGCTGATCGTCCCGATCCAGCAGGGCATCAGTGAAGTCAGCTCCCTCGATTTCGGCACCAGCAAAACTGCTGCCTGAGGCGATCACGCCAACAAGCAAAGCGTCGCTTAAATCTGTGTTTGAGAAATCCGCACGGTCCATCAGGGCATCGCTGAGATCGGCACCGTGGAAATTGGCTTCTGGAAATTCGGCTTGGGTAAAGATCGTTCCCTGCAGGCTGGCGTCGCTGAAATCCGCACCACGGCCCGTCGCTCCTGCGAAGGACGTGTTGACGAGATTTTGCCCATGGAAGTCGCCGCCACTTTGGTTGGTGAGGGTGTAATCCACCCGTTCCTGGAACAGAGCTCGATCTTGCAGCCCCACTCCAGTCGAGGTGTCGAGTGCAAGAACAGGACAAGCCACTGTTGTCATGAGCACCACGAGAACAAGCGCGAACAGTGAGCTCAGAGTCTGGAAGCGCATCAAAGGTGCATCGATAGCTGCCCTCACTCTGCCTCCAAAACCTGCGCTTCCAGCGTGGCTCCGATGAGATACAACGAACCCGCGATGATGGGAGGGTATTGGGGCCATCCCTGAGGGTTTGAAGCTAACTGTTCAAGGACGTGTTCAATCCCGGCGGCGCTTCGTAGCTGATGGGCATGCTGAGGAGTGATTTGTCGCAATCCATGAGCTGTCCAGCTTGCATGTCCTGGCACTGGGACGATCCAGGCTTGATCGCCCGGCTCCATCAGGATCCGCAACATTTCCCCTGCCTGTTTGTGCGCCTGAATGCCAAGGATCCAGATTTGCTGATGTCCATGCTCGCTCCAGCAACGACGCTCTCTCGCCAACTGTTCCGCGGCATCGGGGTTGTGGGCTCCGTCTAAGCGCACGGGGTTGCGATTCCAGTAAAGGGTTTGCAGGCGACCGGGCCAAAGGGCCTGTGCCAACCCCTGTCTGATGTGTTCTTCTTTGATCGTGCTACCCATTGAGGCCATCTGCCGCAGGGCTGCACAGGCCACGGCCCCGTTTCGACGTTGCCATTGTCCAGCCAGTCCGAGCTGCCAATCTTCAGTGAGTGGCTCCACCCACTCAAGGGTTGCTCCCATCTCATGGCTGCGCGCCTCTAGCACCTCGCTCACCATGGTGTGTTGAGGGGCACTGATGACGTGGGCTCCGGGACCGATCACCGCTGCTTTCTCGCTGCTGATTGCAGTTAAGGAGTTCCCGAGATGCTCGCAATGGTCCATTCCGATGGAGCCGAATGCGATCAGTGGTCTCCTGGGATGGGCGGTGGTGGCATCCAGACGACCTCCGAGTCCTGCTTCCAGCACAAGCCAGTTCGGTTGCTGAAGTTCAAAGTGCATCAGTGCGGCGCTGATGAGCCGTTCGAAAGGGGTCAGATTGTGGGTTTCTGCCAGAGGGTGGAGGCGTTCCAACAGTTGGCGCAACTGCGGCAACGGGATCTGCTGCTGATTGACGCAAATGCGCTCACACCAACTGATCAGATGCGGAGATGTGGTAATTCCAGAGCGAAGACCTGCGGCAGTGAGTCCGCTGTGGATCATGCAGGCGATCGATCCTTTTCCATTGGTTCCAACCACCTGAACAGCGGGGATGGAAGCGCAGGGGTTGTTCAGATCGATCAGGACTTTGCGCATCCGATCGAGGGATAAATCCATCCCTCTCTGCTCAAACGGTGAGATCAGGTCGGCGAGTTCATCCATGGGATTCGCCGAGGAGACGGTCACGCGTTGAGATCATCCAGCGTGCGTTGCAAGCGTCTGAGAAGTTCTTGCACGTCTCGACGGTTGATGATCAAGGGTGGAACCATCCTCACCACTTTGGTTCCGGCGGGAACCAGTAAAAGTTGTTGCGCCAAGGCAGCTTTCACCACGGTGGCAGCATTGAGATCACAGTCGTCCCGTATCACTAAACCCTGGAGGAGGCCCCAACCTCTCGCTTCCTGTAGTTGCTGAGGGAAGCGTTGAATCAACTGATTGAGACCGCGTCTGAGCTGATCGCCCCGTTCGGATGCATTGCAAAGCAGCTGTCTCCTCTCGAGTTCGCGGGCAACCGTGAGACCTGCGCGACACGCGAATGGATTGCCTCCGAAAGTGCTGGCATGGTCGCCAGGTTCAAACAGGTCGGCTTGATGGGTGGTCAGGAGGGCGCCGATCGCATGCCCTCCACCGAGCCCCTTCGCCAAGGTAAGGACATCGGGTTGAACATTGAGTTGTTCATAGCCCCAGAGGCGACCGCTACGGCCCATTCCCACTTGAACTTCGTCAAAAATCAACAGGATGTTGCGTTGATCGCAGTGGTGGCGGATCGCACGGAAGACATCGGGATCCCCTGGGTTGACACCGCCTTCACCCTGCAAAGGTTCAACGAGAACCGCACAGACCCGCGGACCATTCGCTTCCAGGCGATTGAGAAGTTGCTCAAAACTTGCGAGGTCGTTGTACAGAAAGGTTTCAAATCCTTCAACCATGGGTTCAAATCCCACGTGGTAACGGGGTTGTCCCGTTGCGCTCACCGCTGCCAATGTGCGGCCGTGAAAACTGGCGGCAGCCGTCAAAATGATGGGCCGTTCAATCCTCCGCCTCTGATGCCCGTGTTTACGCGCTAATTTGATCGCGGCTTCATTAGCCTCCGCTCCTGAATTGCAGAAGAACACGCTGTCTGCACAGCTGTTGTTCACCAGCCAGCGAGCCAGGTCTTCCTGCTCAGGAATTTTGTAGAGATTGGAGACATGTTGCAGTCGGTTGAGCTGGTTGCTCAGCGCCCGACGCATGGCGGGGTTGCTGTGGCCAAGAGTGCAGGTGGCAATGCCGGCAACGGCGTCCAGGTACCGACGGCCCTTGTTGTCACGAACCCAGCATCCGCGTCCGCTCACCAATGTGAGTGGATAGCGGTTGTAGGTCCCCATCACGGCAGAGGCAGGGGTGAAACTGGATCTCATCTCCACGGAGGCCTTCGATTGAAAGCCTTCCTTTGATTGCTCGGTGCCATGGGTCTTTGGGGATGTGTTCACCATGACGCCCGACGGTTAACCAGTGACCTTCTTCTTTCTATTGAAGCCGACCGGCTGTTAAGCCTTCGGCTGCGAATGATCTGGTCTGGATGATTTCGTTTGGATATGAGGAAGTTCTGAATGTTTTCAGAACTCTTTTCCTGAGAACATTCAGATGTCAGACCTTGAATTTCGGTGATACAGGTGGTCGGACTTGAACCGACAAGGGTTGCCCCGCCGCATTTTGAGTGCGGTGCGTCTACCAATTCCGCCACACCTGCTTATTCGCGCCATCCGGCGCTACAAGTCTTCTTTGGTCAGAAAACTTTCTCAATACCTT
>WTGE01000316.1 GCA_011525445.1 Synechococcus sp. CO36386bin_37 | reverse complement strand
AGACATGATTATACAGCAAATGATCAGCACTATGTTGTCTCTGTTGGGACTCGCGCCTTTTCCCGGTGGTCGCGCAGTAATTTATACGCAATTCATGCAAAATACGAAGATGAAAACGGAAATTTGCTGAACAATTCATTACCTGGATCTCTGATTTCGGCAAAAGCGACGACAGGCCCGATGTCTTGAACCTGTGGCTGAAGCCAATGCGGGGGGTAATCAGATGTCAGAAATGCTGCGGTTCGGGGGCGGATGAACCACTTCGCTGGAGTTGTTCCACTTCACATAAAAAAGCAGACCTTATGCAAAAGATCTGCCTCCCAGCTCAGTTTTTGTTTTAGCCATGTAAGGAATAATCAGGGGAGCGATCATTCCTTTCCCCTTTGAAGCCTCGTGGCGTCCAGTAGTGCCTTCCTTGGCTTCGATTTCATCGTGGCAACACAGGGTAAAAATGTCCTTGAGGATACATACCCATTTTGACTTGATGCTCAGTCGTTCTCAGTGGGGTTCTTGTTGAGTTCTCAAGTTGTTTGCGCCTGAGCAGTTGATTGAGAGTTCGTGTGGGTTCAGAGAGGTGTTGTTTGTTCCAGCCCGTCCGCCATCAGTCTTTCCACCGCTTTTTCGCTTTTTTCACCACTCTTTTCCTGTAATCCAAAATCACCTGGATACTGCCCCAACACGCCACTGGAAGAAGACATTCAAAAACTCCCATTAAGGGAGTTTTTGAATAGATCCCGCTCAAAGGACCCATTTACTTAACTTAATCTTAAATCAAAGATTTGTAAAGCCGAGGCCAGAGCCCTCTTGAAGCGCTCTGCAAGAGGGTGAAATGCGCCCGACATCAGCCATCTGAAATGTTTTGCGTTTCAAGGGTTGTCTTTGTCAACGATTCTCCACCACCGCATAGACGTTTTCCAAAGAGCAAGACTGAATGGGCGGGACGTAGACCTTCAATTTTTATGGCTCTTCGTCAGCTGAAAACCCATCATTTACCCATAAAAAAGCAGACCTTACGCACTAGGTCTGCTCTTGGTCTCCTGTGTTGTTCGTCATCTGAAGGAACGATCCATGCTCTGATCATTCCTGTCCCTGAAGCCTCGTGGCATCCAGTAGTGCCTTCCTTGACTTCCATTTCACTATGGCTACGCAGGACAAAATGTGCGTGAGGAAACATACCCATTTGTTCTCATGAAATCCATCGGCTTTTCATTGGACCAAGATCATGAGCTCAGTCACGTCTGGTCATAGTCAGGTCTGCATTCAGTCATCTGTTGATCCACTGCTTCAGAGAGAGTTGTCAAGTGAAAACAAGACGGGTGGGAGGCGTGAGACCCTCCCATTTTTATGGCTCTTGATCAGGCAAACAGCTGATCTCCTCAGTCCAGCCACTGAAGTCCATCCAAGCGGCTGACGATGTGAGTCATTTCATCTGCGCTGACCCAGGTGATGCAACAGTCATCCACGTTGGCCACCTGAAACATGGAGGTCACCCATGGATTATGGGCACCTCCTCCACAGAACACAAATTGACCCAACCATCAGTTTCCGTTGGGCGGAAGTGCCATCTGTTGTGCGGCGTTGATGATGAAGGTCACCCGACTTCACAGTGAGAAACGCGCGTGGAGCAACGTTAGAGAGGGGAGTGAGTGCTGTATAGATGCGATAACACTTGGTGGTACACCTGAACTGGTTAACAGGTTCTCAGGCTGCTGAAATGATCGGGCAACCCCAGGCACAATTGCTGAAGCAGGTCCAACATCTGACCAAAACGGGGAAGCTCTGGGCACCTCCATGGCAAGAAGCTGTTGGTTGGGCGCCAGAGATGGGGCAACACTGTTGCCTCGAAGCAAGGATCAGCGCTTGAACTTCTCAGCAGGCATGCCGTTTTGAAAGACGAAGAGGCTGTATTTGCCGAGGCGATGGAACGACAGCGGATTGGAATTGATCCGCACATATGTTTTGCCCTGATCAACTGCCAAGAATTCGAAGTTCCAGTTCTTGCTCCAGATCTGCGCATTGCCAGCGGACTGGCGAAAATCACATGGAAAGATTTCAGTGATGGGAGTATCTCCATACTTGGAGAGCTTGCACTCAGCTTTGACGATTTCAGCTTGCGCTGGTGCTGATGCGAAGGCGGCAGTGAAGGTGAGCGCAGCTGCAGTGAATGTGATGCGGATCATTGATTCACCGTAGTTATTAAATGTTGGCGCAGCACTGCAGATTGAGCACTTTAGAGGGAATGAGTCAAGACAAAAAAGGTCTCTTTTCGCAGAGACCTCTCGTCTTTCACCTCCTCCCAGATGATTTGTTCGGCAGCTTGATGCTCAGTTCTGAAGAGCTTTCTTAACGACTGGCAGGTCTGAAGGCTGAGCAAGGATGTAGACGACAGCAGCTGAAATCACTGCTGTAAAGGTGATCAAACCAAAAATGGCAGTTGAATAATCAGACATCAGATTAACAC
>WTGE01000365.1 GCA_011525445.1 Synechococcus sp. CO36386bin_37 | reverse complement strand
GCGGCAACAGTGATTTGTCCAGCCCACTGTCCACTTCGGCTGTCCAGCGATCGAGTTCCGTTGGGGTTGGGCGACGGTGGAACAGATTCTTGGTGGTTCCTGTCACGATGTCCTTGACCGATTTCTCGGCCAGAGGCACATCTTCCCCCTTGAAGTTCGTCGTCATCGCTGGTTGAATCGCTGCACCATCCAGCAGGTCAAACGCCAGCTCCTGCGCACTTTTTCCACCGCCCAATTCCGAACCCGCCGCAATGGCCAGGTCGGAGGGGGCCATGGTCTGTCCGGTGTATGCGAAGTAGAGCAAATTCGCCATATTCACCCGCTGCTCGATTTGCCTGGGCTTGTACGTCTTGTCCAGGTCAGTTCCAACAACACCGCGCAGATCGTTGCGATTGACATCAATCAATGCATCCAGATCCAGGGCAAGCTGTTGGGACGTATTGAAGAGATTGTTGGACGATGAAGAATTGCCATAGCTGGTCTGACCGTCCGCGCTGCTGATGCCCTGGGCAATCACCAACTTGTTATCGATAGCCAATCCTGTTGTTCCAAATACACCATGGATGGTTGGCGTCGCAGCTTCCCCTGATGCTTTGAACGTCTGAGTCTCAACAATCTGAAGCGGCATCGAGTTGTGGCGAAGGTTCTGCACCCGTTCGTCATCCACTGCTGGCATGCCATGCCCGTGCCCAGCGTGGGAGCCACCGTCATCAGACGCATCCATTTCGGACGTGGCGATGAAATGACCTGCCTGCACCTGTGTCGTCAGCACGGTTTTTCGCTTGCTCTCTTCAGACTCAGCCGTGATGATCACATCTTCCAGTGCTGATTGGGCATAGCTGCTGAAACCTGCCGTGAGAACAATGTTGCTGAGATTGTCCAGTCCAGGGTCGGTGATGGTGGCATCAACCAGAACATTGTCATCCGGGAAGTAACCTCCCTCCATCGTGTCGGTCTGATAATTAAGCGATAACGCTGCACCATCAAGAACGACGAAACGGATTCCTCCATTCTCCAATGCATAGGTGATGGCGATGTCCTGGAAGTTATCCAGATTCATATCAGCCATGGCAACGCTCACCTGATCTTCCGTCAGGTTGGTTTGTGGCATCAGATGACCAGCATCGGTGTGCAGATGAGTGTCAATGTGATCAAAGGGATCAAATGCAAAGGCCTGGTTCCACTTCTTGCCATTGCGTTTTGAAGTCCATGCCTTGATTTGAAGATCTGAAAGATTGATCTCATCGCCCTGGAAACCAGCGGTTACAAGATCACGCTTTCCATCACCGGTGAAATCTTCAATGAAGGCCCAGGGGGCGATGCTGGAATTGGAATACGGATTTAATGTGCTCAGTTGTTGTGTGGTCTTGTTGAGCAGTGATGCACCGTCATACAACTCAACCACTCCACTTCCGCCATCCATTCCTGCACGGCTGATCGCGATATCCTGGCTGAAATCATGGGTGAGGTCACCGGCCTGGATTCTCTGGATCGAGCCGCCAGTGGCTGTAGGTGTTAAGGAATATGGTTGAAAATTCTGTGCCAGTCTCAGGCTGATTGAGCCATCTGAATTGAGATAGTTGTTCGATTCTGCTGGGACAATCCAGCTGCTATCAGTATTTTCGACAATCGTGATCACCTGCATCATCCCTGCATCTTCATGTGGGAGAATGTGGCAGTGGAAAACATAGGTTCCAATGTAATCTTGATATAACATCCGAATCTTTTGATCGTTAGCCCCCCAAGTGCCAACGGTTGAAGTCTTGTCAGTTGCATCATAATCAGGACCATCTTTCCCGATCGAATGAAACTTTCCACGGAATGGATCCAAGGACTTTTCTTTATCCTCTTCAGTAGTACCTGGGCTTGTATCAATATATCGATAACCTGACGAATTCAGCATTGTGACATCTTCTAGGCTTCGCTTCTGGTCTAATTCCGTGTCGCTGTTCTTGGTTTGATAGTCATTGATGTGAATATGAAAGGGGTGGCCAATGTATTTGGAAGGTCCATTAACACTCCAATTTCTAAGTGTCCACTCTTCCATTGTCCCAAGTTGAGCAATGGTGATGGAGCCATTTGGGAATACATGATCATTAATCAAAAATGGTTTTTCATAGCCAAACCATGTTGGATTGGTATCGTCAAGCAACCCATTGATTGTTTCATATCGCTTGTAGTGATTTTCAGGATCAACACTTTGGTTGTATGAATTGATTCTCTCTCGCGTTGCTAGATCATATTCTTTTTGTGGGCCAACCAATGTTTCTTTGGCCCAATTAAAAATTCTTTTGCGCAATGGTTTCCAGGTTTCTCTGCCTTTCTCATTAAGCTCAAATAAATTCACGCTTGGAACAGCGTTGCTGTCATAGTCCTCTGGTTTTGTCGACGGCTCAATGTCCTGAACTTTGATCTTTTGATTGGCCTTATCAATCGCGCGATCAAGTTTTTGTTGACTCAGTAA
>WTGE01000002.1 GCA_011525445.1 Synechococcus sp. CO36386bin_37 | reverse complement strand
GGCCGGCTGGGCAATCCCAATTTTGCCGATAAGGCTCCGCCGCACGTGGTGGCGGAATGCCAGGCCAACCTGACTGAGAAGCAGGCTCAGGCGGATCTGGCTCGCAAACGACTGGCCGACCTGGGTTGATCAGCAAGGTGACTCAATCCCGATCCTTCTGATCCGCTGAGGAGTGGTCGTCTGGGTTGTGCTGCGCATGCAGGCTTGATTGTCTGTTGGGTGGCCACTCCATCGGATAGACCTGGCGTTGTGGGAAGGGGATGCCAATCCCATTGGTGTTGAATGCAGTCCAGATCTCCTGACGCAAGTCACTGCTCACGGTGCGTGCATCCAAGGGATCACGGACCGAGTATTTGAGTTTGTAGTTGATCGACGACTCCGCAAAGTCGATCGCGAACGCCTTGGGCGCGGGGTGGTGTAGAACCCTTGGATGTTGGCAGGCGACCTGCTCGAGAAGTGTCATCACCTCCTGCGGCTCGTGGTGATAAGCAGCACCGACAACCACTTCGTCGCGTCTGAAGTTCTCGCCAGCTGTGAATGATTCGGCATCTTGAGTGAAAAAGGTTTGGTTGGGAATGAGCAGTTCAGCATCATCCCGTTGGCGTGATAGATGCGTGGCTCGAAGCCCTAATTTGTTGACTCGGCAAGGCTCGCCTTTGATCATCAGAACCTCTCCAGGTCGGATCGATCCTTCGAACAACAGCCAGATTCCGCTGATGAAATTGGCAAAGATTTCTTTGACACCAAAACCGAGACCGAATGACAAGCCTGCTGAAATGGTTAGTAAGGCTGTTGTGTTGAAACCAGCCTGAAGGGCTACAGCCAGCAGGCCAAAACTGATGAGCAGATATCGAACAACAATTTCAATCGCGTGACAACTTTGATGGCTGATTTTAAGGGTTGTTTGTGTTATCCATGAGATCAGAAATGCGATCGGTGAGCTGGCGATCAGAATCAGATAGAGGACGATGAGGGAAGAAAAAAGTTTGCCGAGTGCCAGTTGGGAATCCAGCAATGTACCCACATTAATGAGAGCAATGGATGAAAGGCTGCTGAGTCGATCGATGCAGTAAAGCAGCACAAAAACAAGGATGGCCGGCCGGGCCAGCCGCCTGAGCCAGCGGGCTCTTCGATCCTTCGGGTTGCGTAGGACCAGCTTCTGTTCCATCCATAACAGCAGGTTCCATGCTGCCCAGATCAACCCAAAGCGGATGGTGATTCCCGTGGGAATGGAGGCCACCCCAAGTGAAATGCTCATGCCAAGCAATGCGAGAGGACCGAGGGCCAGGCCTGCGAGGGGTAAGGCGTTTTTTGACTTCAGCTGTTTGCGGATGATGCCATCAATGATCAGCGCGCAAACAATCAAGAGCAACTGCCACGTAACAGCTGCTCGATAAATGTATCCAGACCAGGATGAAATCTCGAAGAGAAGGTTGTTCATTCTTTCCCTTGTTTGCCCAGGTTAATTAAATTCTGCACGGCTTCTTCAACGCTGATGATTCCACTGGTCAGCTCGGTTAATGTTGTATTGATTGTAAGATAGTTTTGTGCTCTTATGAATTGAAGGATCATGGGCCATTCCTTGAGATAGCTGAGTGATTGTTTGTTCCAGGAATTGTTAAAAGCCTTGAGGGTTTGTGAGCTTTGATTGGGAATATCAACATCCTTGTTCGCTGGTAGGAAATCCTCCGTTTGGAGCATCAGTTGCCGTTGCCCTACCGCATTGGTATTCGATTTCACATAACTCAGGGCAAGCGCTCGTTGCGCCGGGCTTGAATCAGTGCCCAGGCCGAAAGCACTGATGAATGGCCAAGCAAAAGCTTTGCTTTGAATTCCATTTGGAAGGGTGGCAATGCTGAGCTGATCTCCCATGATCTCTTTAATCTCCCGCACTTGCAACGCATTGCAGGTGATCCAGTCAAGATTGTTGGCGGCCAATTCATTGGCAAGTTCAGATTGCCGGCTGTAAAAGGAAATGTTTTGGTAATAAGCCGCTTGCCGTAGCCATGTGATCCATTCTTTGATTTTTGGGTGTGGTTCATTTTGATTTTTCTTGTTCACCAGTGAGCTGATTTCTGGGATGGCGCCGGTCGATCCAGCCGTCCAGAAGAGATCAGCAAGTTCTGTTGCCAGTCCGATGCGAATGCCGCTGGCACCAAGCTCCACCAAGTTTTGGATTGTTTTAGGCGGTTGTTTCACGGCCTTGTTGTTGTAACAGGAAACCTGCGGATGGATTCCATAGGGAGCGAAGAGAAGTTTGTCGTCAACGATGGAGAGGTCTTTGATGACTTCGTCGTATTGTTGTGTCCACTGGGAACTGTTGGGGAAGGTGCTTATTAATGAGTCTTGATAAAGATCCAACAGTTCATAATCAATTCCTATAATCAGATCAGGTCCGAGGTTGAGTTTGCTGTCTTCGCTGATCTGATCTTTTATTTTGCTTGCTTTGTAGGCAACAGTCACAACTCGCGTGTTGGGATTTGTTT
>WTGE01000442.1 GCA_011525445.1 Synechococcus sp. CO36386bin_37 | reverse complement strand
ATTCACCACTTCCTATCGGCCAATTCACAGCCCAAGGGGTAAGTCCTAGCTCAGACTCAATCTCATCTAAAAGAGAAAGAGGGTCACGACCTGGACGATCCATCTTATTGATGAATGTAAAAATAGGAATTTCACGCATTCGACAGACTTCAAACAATTTTCTTGTTTGAGGCTCAAGGCCTTTAGCAGCATCTTCCAGCATCACAGCATTATCGGCAGCAGCTAATGTGCGATAGGTATCTTCCGAGAAGTCCTGATGCCCAGGGGTGTCCAACAGGTTGACGGTTGTACCGGAATAGTCGAACTGAAGAACCGTTGAGGTGATCGAAATTCCACGTTGTTTTTCGAGCTCCATCCAGTCAGAGGTCACCTTGCGCTGTTCGCCACGAGCTTTTACAGCACCGGCCTGCTGAATGGCACCTCCATACAGCAAGAGCTTTTCCGTCAGCGTGGTCTTACCAGCATCCGGATGAGAAATAATGGCAAAGTTTCGACGCCGATCCACCGCCTCAGCAAGGTCATCTTCATGGGTTGAACAATCGAAGGAATGACTGCTTTTGGACGCAGGGCGCGTGCTCATAATTTTGTTGTTGACAATTCCAGACTGGCAGCCAATGGTCACGTCAGCATCAGGGAAACCATTCTCCGTACACCTCAAGATACCGGTCACCAACCTCCCTCACAGCCAAATGGGGCATTCCGGCGTGCTGGAGCTGCGATCGAACCTCATCAACGGTGAAGGCAGCGTGAAGGGAAGCCCGAAAATCCCTCTTCAAAACCGTGGGAGCATCACTGACATACCGCTCACAAAGGCTATTCACGGCTGACTCATCAGGTGGCCGACGCAAGTCACGATGGAAGGTGAGTGCGCCGGGGGAAGCCAACGCCTGAACAACGCTCCAAAGCCGCTGTGGATCATGAAGATGATGCAAGAGGCTATTGCTGACGAGAAGAGAGGCCCTCGAGGCGAATCCAAGATTTAAATCACGACAGTGGTTCAAATCCACCTGCTTGTATTGAAGATTGCTAGAGGAGGACTCTCCATTGTTCAGGCGCTGGTTTGCAATCCGCAGCATGCTGATGGAGCCGTCGATGCCAATCACATCTGAATGAGGCCACTGAACAGCAAGACGCTGCGCAATGTTTCCGGGTCCACAACCTAAATCAAGAATGGTGCTCCCAGGCACAAGATTGACTTGAAGCTCATCGAGCCAATTGATCAAACGCTCAATCATGGATCGATCACTGGAACTAAAATCGGCTTGCGCATAGGCAATGGCCTGGTCAGGGCAAGTCATCAATTCAGGTTCAGGTCTGCGATTCATGATCGTTCTGGAGAGCTTGGTTCTAGAAAGAGTGTTAGGGAAGGTTCAGACTCACAACAGCATGCTTTTTGAAGTCGCGTCACGTTCGCAGATGAAGCTGATCGATGTTCCCCTCATTGTTGAGTTTTTTTGCAAACAACGGGTGGAATAATAATGCTCCGCCCCATGGAGACGGTCATGATCATTTGTCTTGCGTAAGAGAGTTCACTCAGTGCAGATTCGGATCGACCTTAACTACCAAACGAAAACAACATTGCACTGTGACTAATGGTTTCGATGGTGTTTTGCATCCATTGCCAATATCTATTTGACATCAGGGAATCTTCTCCAATCGTCCATCGATCTGAATTGGTTCCACAGATTTGGCTATTTTCATACCAACAATGCGGTTTCATCTAAACATTCACGAACTACACCCTGAATACGCCCTACTCATGATACGAACTGATAGTGAATGATCTCCTCTTGATCCATGGAGTCGATCAGGAGCAGCGCGTAAAAATTGCCTCTAACGATCACAAACTGGATTGCGAGCTGCAGAGTTCAGCCTGGCTGAACAGAAACCATCACACAAGCATGAACTTTCTACCCGGGGCATGACAACGTCGTCGGCTCAGCAGGACAGAGGAGAACGATGCAGAGCCAGCCCTCATGCAGGTCAGTTCATCGCGAGCAGCTCATCGGGGACGCCAACCATGGGCAACACTGCCAATAGTGCCCACGTGAACACCACCACCCCATCGGTGGAGTTAAGATCTGCGCATGACGGGCAGACTGCTTTAGTGACTCTCACACCAAGCCGCACGGAAGAGCATCAGTTCCAAGCTTCAGGAAAGACTTCTTCCAATGGTGATTTTCCGGAGAGTGCTCCTGCAGCGAACCCTGTTTTCTATCGGACATACAGCCGTCGATTACCTCGAGGAAGAGAAAGCTGGAGTGAGGTAGGCGAAAGAAATCGCGCGGGTCTTCTCAAACTGGGGGGTCTCAATTCCGAAGAGATGGTTCTGCTTGCAAGAATGCAAGCAGAACAGAAAGCATTGCCTTCTGGTCGATGGCAATGGATTGGCGGTACGCCTTGGATCGACAAACCTGAGAATTTTTCGGGAGCTTACAACTGCACGTCCACCAATCTTGTGGACTGGGAAGCTTTCGGGCTCATGATGGA
>WTGE01000093.1 GCA_011525445.1 Synechococcus sp. CO36386bin_37 | reverse complement strand
GGACAGGATGATCCAGGCGAATTCGCGCCTGGTGGTGGCTGTAGCCAAGAAGTACCAGAACCGCGGTATGGAACTGCTTGATCTGGTTCAGGAGGGAACGTTGGGGCTGGAGCGAGCCGTCGAAAAATTCGATTCCACCCGAGGATTTCGCTTCAGCACCTACGCCTACTGGTGGATTCGCCAGGGCATCACGAGGGCTATCGCCACCCAGAGCCGAACAATCCGCTTGCCCGTACACGTCACCGAAAAGCTCAACCGAATCAAACGCGTTCAACAAGACATCGCAAGCAATGAAGGGCGTACCGCTTCAATCACTGATTTAGCCCAGGAACTGAATGTCAGTGAAGAGACTGTGCGTCAGACCCTGGCGCGTGTTCCTCGCTCCGTGTCTTTGGAAGCCAAAGTTGGGAGCGATCAGGACACTCAGCTAGGAGATTTGCTGGAGGATTCCAACGCCACTCCAGAGCAGACCCTGACCCGCGACTCCTTGCACGATGATCTCGAGCATTTGCTGGATGAGCTCACACCAAGGGAAGCCACGGTGATTCGCTTTCGCTTTGGCCTGGAAGACGACACACCCCGAACTCTTGCGCAGATCGGAGAAGACATGAACCTCTCAAGAGAAAGAGTGCGGCAAATCGAAACCCGCGCCCTGCTGAAACTGCGACAACCGCAACGCCGCTGCAAAGTGCGGGATTACATCCAATCCCTGGATTCCTGAAGAGGAACCGTTCTCACTCACTCGCTGAACAAGCCATGGTCCAAAGCTCTCCCATCAACATCGGCATCGCCAGTGCACAGCGCGAGGAAATCGCTGCCGGACTCAGCCGACTGCTCGCCGACACCTACGTGCTGTATGGCAAAACCCATGGATTTCACTGGAATGTCACTGGGCCAATGTTCAACACACTCCACCTGATGTTCATGGACCAGTACACCGAGCTGTGGAACGCCCTCGACGTGATTGCTGAGCGCATTCGCGCCCTCGGTGTTTTGGCTCCCCATGGCGGTTCCAACCTGGCTGGTCTGGCCTCCATCCAGGAGGCGGAGCAACAACCTGCAGCACTCGACATGGTGCGTGAATTAGTGGCTGGCCATGAGGCGGTGGCGCGCACAGCTCGAAGTGTCTTTCCACTGGCGGAAGCGGCAAGTGACGAACCCACCGCCGACCTGCTCACCCAGCGGCTTCAGATCCACGAAAAAACGGCCTGGATGCTGCGCAGCCTGCTTGAATCCTGACCGTTACTCCAAGCTGCAGTTCACCGCGATCTCAAACGGAACGGCCTGATTGGGAAGTCGCAACAATGCTG
Organism: Synechococcus sp. CO36386bin_37; assembly: GCA_011525445.1. The sequence continues at coordinate 13,201 of WTGE01000093.1, read as the reverse complement.
AGCTGATCGAAGCGATGTCTTCCGGTTGCGTCATCGCTTCTGCCTCCATCGAATGGGCAGGACCTCGATGGCGAGGACCATGGCGCCCGTCAGCGGCCATATCGGTATTGACCCAACCAGGACAAATCGCCGTCACCCGGATGCCAGCAGACCAACCTTCGTTGCGCATGGTCTGGCACAGACCCAGCAATCCAAATTTGCTGGCACAGTAAGCCGCCAGACGACCCTTGCTGCGCTTGCCACTCATCGAAACCAACACCTGGATCCGCCCCTCTCCATGAGATACCAGCTGCGGCCATGCAGCTCGTGTGAGCCACCAGGGGCCCATCAGATTCACATCAAGGGTATGAGCGATCTCAGACGCTTCTTCTGGCTCGAACAACAGCGGAACCCGACTGAAAACCCCGGCGTTATGAATCAACCCATCGAAGCCACCGAAATGTTGAATCGAGGATTCCACCCAGACTCCTGCGGTGGCGGAATCCTCTGCGGTGTAGGGATGGAGGAGAACCCGCTCATGTCCCGCCAGATCGGGATCTAAGGGAGTCTGTTTCAACGCCATCGGGTCACGAAGCCCAAGACTGAGGCGATGACCGTCGGCAAGAGCCCGTTCAGCAATGGCACGACCAATCCCACGACTTGCACCACTAATCAAGAGAGTGCGCACGGCTACTGAGGTGAAGGTCTACAGCGGTAAATTGACATGTTGCCGAGCAAGCCATGGCCAAGTTCGTCTTTGTGACCGGCGGTGTGGTGTCCAGCATCGGCAAAGGAATCGTGGCCGCGAGCCTCGGCCGACTTTTGAAGTCGCGCGGGTACAGCGTCTCAATCCTGAAATTGGATCCTTATCTGAACGTGGATCCGGGCACGATGAGCCCCTACCAGCACGGCGAAGTTTTTGTCACCGAAGACGGTGCCGAAACCGATCTCGATCTTGGCCACTACGAACGCTTCACCGACACCGCCATGTCAAGGCTGAACAGCGTAACCACCGGATCCATCTATCAATCCGTCATCAACAAGGAACGCCGCGGCAACTACAATGGTGGAACCGTCCAGGTGATCCCCCACATCACGGGTGAAATTCGCGAACGCATTCACCGGGTCGCCGCAAACAGTAATGCCGATGTGGTGATCACTGAAATCGGCGGAACCGTTGGAGACATCGAATCCTTGCCCTTTCTTGAGGCAATACGAGAGTTCCGGGGCGATGTCGGGCGTCGTGACCTGGCCTACGTCCATGTGACCCTGCTCCCATTCATTGGCACATCCGGCGAACTCAAGACCAAACCCACCCAACACTCGGTGAAAGAACTTCGCTCGATTGGAATTCAGCCCGATCTGCTCGTCTGTCGTAGCGATCGGTACATCAATGATGAACTGAAACGCAAAATCGGAGGCTTCTGCGGTGTTTCTCAAAGGGCGGTCATTCCCTCACTCGATGCGGACAGCATTTACGCCGTACCGCTGACACTGGAAGAAGAAGGTCTCTGCCGTGAAGTTCTTGAAGTTCTGGACCTTGTTGATCACGACAGCGACATGGTCGGATGGGCTGAACTGGTCCACAAACTTCGCAACCCTGGCCCTGCCGTCAAGGTGGCATTGGTAGGCAAATATGTCCAACTGAATGATGCCTACCTCTCCGTAGTGGAGGCCCTGCGCCATGCCTGTCTGGCTCAAGACGCCTCCCTCAATCTGCATTGGATCTGTGCTGAAGAGATTGAAACCCAAGGTGCAGCAAACCTCTTGAAGGGTATGGATGCGGTAGTCGTTCCAGGCGGCTTTGGCAATCGTGGAGTGGATGGCAAGGTGGCGGCCATCCGTTGGGCGAGAGAGCAAAGGGTGCCCTTCCTCGGCCTCTGTCTGGGCATGCAGTGCGCCGTCATCGAGTGGGCTCGGAATCAGGCGGGTCTCACCGATGCCACCAGCGCAGAACTGGAGCCGGGAACAACCCACCCCGTGATTCACCTCCTCCCGGAGCAACAGGATGTCGTGGACCTTGGGGGAACGATGCGTCTGGGGGTGTATCCCTGCAGGGTTTCTGCGGACACCCTGGCATCAACGCTGTACGGGGAAGAGGTCGTATACGAGCGTCATCGCCACCGCTATGAGTTCAACAACGCCTACCGAAACCTGTTCCTTGAATCGGGTTATGCCATCAGCGGTAGTTCTCCGGATGGCCGACTGGTGGAACTCATTGAACTTCCTGGACATCCCTTTTTCACCGCCTGTCAGTACCACCCCGAATTCCTCTCCAGGCCAGGCAGGCCCCATCCCCTTTTCAAAGGTCTGATTGCAGCTGCGCAGCAACGCTTACCTTCCAGTCCAAGCGAAGCTATTCGTCACAACAACGCAGCTGCTGGTTCCAGTCCTGCCGAGCGAACGATTTGAACGACTCCTTACCGATTGTTGAAACCTTTCACTCTGTTCAAGGAGAGGGAGTTCATACTGGCCGGAGCGCTTTTTTCATCCGTCTCGCGGGCTGCGATGTGGGATGCAGTTGGTGTGACACCAAACACTCCTGGCCCGCTGAAGCCCATCCCTGGCAAAGCATTGCCCAACTGGCTGACCAAGCAGACAACGCGGCCAGACAAGGTGCCGCTTTTACAGTTATCACCGGCGGTGAACCGTTGCAGAACGATCTCACTCCCCTCACCACAGCACTCCACTCTGCAATTAAACGACCCGTGCATGTAGAGACAAGCGGAGTTCATCCCCTTCGAGGAGCACCCGACTGGATCACACTTTCGCCGAAACGCCATCGCCCCCCTTTGACAGAACTCCTCGAAATCTGTCACGAATTAAAGGTTGTGGTCTTTGAACAAGCAGATCTGGACTTTGCAGAAGAAATAGCTCTTTGCGTGAGCTCAGACAGCGCTCTCTTGCTCCAACCGGGCTGGGGAAGCGAATTAGGCCAGCAGTTGGCCATTGATCACGTACAACATCACCCCCTTTGGAGGATGAGCCTGCAAACACACAAGTGGCTCAATGTGCGTTAAGTGAAAGGGTAAAGACAAAATCAGGAATGAACAATCCTCATCTTTTCTCGTTGTTCACATTGGCAAGAAAGCAGTCTCTCTGGTTACTCAAGTCACCGTTCAGACAGGATTAATCACAACGTCAAACAATCAAACAAATTTGAAGCAATGTATACGCCGCCGGAGCTTTTGCTTGCCAATCACAACCAATCCAAACACAATCACAAGATCAATTACCAACAATAAAATCGCACAACACATATGAATCTCGCCGAGATTGAGCCAGGCAACAAGAAAAGAATGGGGAGAGCACGAAAATTACAAAGTCAATGCGCGTCGTCACGTAACCATATACCCAATGAGAGTCCATTAATGTTTATGGAAGTTGGTCGCGACGCAAGTCAACCAAGGCTCAATCCGAGAGAAATGCTTTCCCAAACAATCGTCGAATCGCAATCGATCTGCATAATTTTTAGCATGGTAATGAATCATCATCTTTTCCTCTCGCTAACAACACCCCAATCGATCAACTCAATCAGAACCCTACATTCGCCAAAATCATAACCAATCAAGACTTAAAACCAAAAAGTCACTCTTAAGCCTGATCGACTCCATTCCGCCTCATCAACAAACACCCCAGAGAAAAGCGCTCTCCTTGAGAACCGAAGACCTAAAGCTTCACACCCTGATGTTGTTTTGTCTCTGCTTTCCATACTCTCCAACGCAACTCCACCCCATCGGGCAAGTCCACAACAATCGGCCAAGAAGCGTTGTAGGGAACAAGATAGGGTTGTTTGCCAAGAGCAAGAAAAGAGCGACCCGCCGATTGTTCCCGCGTGCAAGCCATCCGAGTACTCAACACAAGCACCGGACCATTCACCTCGAACAAAGCCTTTCCAGAAGTCTCAGGAAGTCGGCGCATGGATAACGGAGGTCCAGACAAGCGCTTGCTGTTGCAATCCACATCAACTTCCTTACCGACAATCAGCTGAACTCTCCAATCGAGCGGATTAGCCGAAATCATGACGTCATCGCTTTTTGGTAGCAATCCAGAGGGCTGGATCACCCAGCGATTTAAGTTGCGGCTGGGTGCTGGGTAACCACTGAGATCCAAACGAGGGATGGCGTCTGCGGGTGCAGCTGCACCAACCATCAGCACGGGAAGGGCCAACTTCCAGACACCCAGACCAAAACCCATGGGCATACCGATACGGCAACAGAATGCCAAGCATGACCGATTCCATCGCCATTGCTCTGCTCTCAGGAGGGCTTGATTCCGCTACAGCTGCTGCCATTGCCCTTCAATCAGGCTTGCGCGTGATTGGACTGTCCTTTGACTATGGACAGCGACATCGACGTGAACTGGATGCCGCCGAAGACATCGCCAATGCCCTGAATCTCGCTGAACACCACACCATCAAGGTGAATTTAGGAATGTGGGGAGGATCCTCACTCACCGATCAGAACCAGACCTTGCCCACCAACGGCCTCCAGGAAAACATCATTCCCAACACCTATGTTCCCGGTCGAAACACCGTTTTCATTGCGATTGGCCTCAGTCTTGCCGAGGCTCGAGGTGCTGATCGACTGGTCTTGGGTGTCAATGCCGTGGACTATTCAGGATATCCCGATTGCAGACCCGATTATCTGGAGGCTTATCAGACTCTGGCCAATCTGAGCAGCCGTGCTGGCCGTGAAGGTCATGGCCCAAGATTGTGGGCACCACTGGTGGAGTGGAGTAAGCGGAAAATCGTTGAGGAAGCCCTAGGGATGGGGGTTCCCATTGAACGAACCTGGAGTTGCTATCAAGGCGGCGACGTGCCTTGTGGAGTTTGCGACAGCTGCCGAATCCGAGACGACGCCTTGCGTGCCGCGGGACGTCCAGACCTCTGCAGTCCAAGCTGTCCATGACCTCAAAGCCAACAGAAATCCTCCCCCTGATTCGCAGCAGCCATCCCTGGATTGAACCGGTGGCAGTGGCACGCGCACTGGTCAATGAGCATGGGGAAGAGGGGTTGATTTGGCTGGATGGCGACGCCAGCGATCTCGGGCGGTGGCTCACCCTCGCCGTTGACCCTCTGGAACACTTCTGTTGCAGGGGGCTTCCAGATGAACAGGGCGCCAGCAATCCATTTGAAGCACTGCAGTCCCTGAAGTCAGGGCACTGGACTGGCTGGCTCAGTTATGACGCCGCAGCCTGGCTCGAACCCCAACCGTTCTGGAGAAGCGATGCCATGGCGAGCCTTTGGATCTGTCGGCATGATCCTGTGCTCCGCTTTGACCTGCAACAGCGCACGATTTGGATCGAAGGAGTCGATGCCAAACGCCATGCCGAAATGGAGCATTGGATGCGTGGTTGGGCTTCAAACGTGCATCACAACCCTGACCCCTATCCCACCCAAGAACTCGCGCGCTCAGCTTGGCGGCGACACAACAGCCGAAAAGCTTATGTCAACGGTGTGGAAAGAATCCGTGAACTGATTGCCATGGGTGATCTGTTCCAAGCCAATCTCACCAGCTGCACCAGTACAACCCTGCTGGCACCGATCAGCAATCTGGACCTGTTTCTGCGCTTGCGTCGAACCTGCCCTGCCCCCTTCGCGGGACTCGTGATTGCCAATGGTGAAGCACAAGGCGAAGCACTCCTCTCCACCTCCCCGGAACGATTCATGGAAGTGCTGCCAGATGGGACAGTTCAAACCCGACCCATCAAGGGCACACGCCCACGGGATTGCGATCCTCAACGCGACGCAGATCTTGCAGCTGAATTGGTCTGCAGCGCAAAAGATCGCGCCGAAAACGTCATGATCGTGGACCTGCTCCGAAATGATCTTGGCCGGGTCTGCAGACCCGGCAGTATCCACGTTCCCCAACTCGTGAATCTGGAGAGCTACGCCAGAGTTCATCACCTCACATCGGTCGTGAAAGGCGAGCTCAATCCAGGATTGAATTGGGTGGATCTCCTGAAAGCGAGCTGGCCTGGAGGATCCATTAGCGGTGCACCCAAGCTCAGAGCCTGCCAACGCCTTCAGGAATTAGAACCCAAAGGACGGGGTCCATACTGCGGCTCCCTGCTGAATCTGAACTGGGATGGACGTTTTGACAGCAACATTTTGATCCGCACTGTCCTGCGCAAAGACAACGAGCTGAGGGTGCATGCAGGCTGTGGCATCGTTGCTGACTCAGATCCTCAGGCAGAGGCCGACGAACTCGACTGGAAACTGTTGCCACTACTGGATGCCCTGGAATGACGTCGGAGCCATCTGTACCAACCATCGCTTGGATCAACGGCGAATGGGGCCAACCCGAAGATCTGACGCTGCCGGTCAGCGACCGGGGACTGCAGCTTGCCGATGGTCTCTTCGAAACAGTGCTCATCCAGAACAACTCTCCATGCTTGCTGGGAGCCCATCTGGACCGATGGAACAGGAGCGCTGCATTGTTAGGGATGGCTTCACCCCCTCAGGGGCCATGGTTGATTGATCTCATTCAAGAAGCGATCGAACGCTCTGGTCTGAACGACAGTGATGGAGCCCTGAGGCTGAATTGGAGCCGTGGCAATGGAATCAAGCGAGGCCTTGACCTGGATCCCAAACCACCTGATCCCTCACAACATCGCTTCTGGTTGACGTTACAAAGCCACACCCCAATGTTTGGAGTCATCCAGACATGGATTAGTCGCCATGAACGCCGGCATGGATCGAGTGTGATGAGTCGTTGCAAAACATTCGCCTATGGACAATCGGTCCAAGTGCGCAGGGAAGCACAACAACGAGGCGCTGACGATGGATTGATGCTCAGCACCAATGGTGCTTTGTGCTGCGGAAGCAGCGCCAACCTCGTCATAGGACGTCATGGTGAGTGGCTCACTCCACCCGTAAGCGACGGATGCCTACCAGGCGTGATGCGAGCGGAGTTACTCCAACGTGGTGTGATCCAGGAACAATCCTTATCTCCCCAACCTCTCCCTGATGATCAATGGCTGTTAATCAACAGTTTGAGCTGTCGAACGATCAGCCACGTGAATGGGACGTCACTCCAAGTGAGCGAAGGAGGTGAAGCCCTCTGGAGATCGTTACTGGTGCCACAACCGGAGCCATCATTGCCATCCTGAGCGCATCAGAACCTGTGATCGACGCTATGGAATTAAGGCGTGACCTGGGCCTCGGTAGCCTCACCCTGACCGTCGTCACTGGAACGATTGGTTCGGGATGGTTATTCGCCTCTTATTACGCTGCACGGACTGCGGGGCCAGCCAGTCTGCCAGCTTGGCTTCTCGGAGGATTCATCTCTTTGCTACTCGCTCTGGTCTTTGCCGAGCTGGGTTCACTGATCAACACTTCTGGCGCTCTGGCCCAGATTCCACTCCTCAGTCACGGTCGTCTATCAGGCTTCATCGGCGGCTGGAGCATCTGGATCAGCTACCTGTGCGTGCCGACAATCGAATTGCTGGCGATGCTCGATTATCTCGACACCAACCTTCCCTGGCTGACGAGAGATCAGAACGGCACCCAGGTTCTCAGCGGAGCTGGTCTTGCTGTTGCCGTGGCCTTGCTGGTGTTGTTCACCTGGATCAACCTCAACGGCGTGAAAGGCCTTGCCCGTTGGATTAACAGTCTCACCATCTGGAAACTGGTCGTACCTTTGCTCGTCGCGACAGTTCTGATGGCGCTCAGTCAGCATTGGGGCAACCTACGCATCCCAGTGTCTGTGGCGAATGTTGGCGCAGCCTCAGGCGCTTCCAACCCAGGTACGGAACTGGTGGACGCGGTGGGAAGCGGAGGGATTCTCTTTTGCCTTCTGGGATTCCGCACAGCCGTTGACCTTGCTGGAGAAGCCCGAAATCCGCAACGCAATGTGCCCCTAGCAATGGGACTTGGTCTGGGCATCAGCCTGCTGATCTACCTCGCGTTGCAACTGTCTTTTCTGGTGAGTGTTCCCCCGGACGCACTCCGCCAGGGATGGGCCCATCTCAGCCTCAGCCTGCATGGTGGACCGCTTGCAGCCCTCGCACTTGGGCTTGGGCTCGGTTGGATGGTGGTTCTCCTGCTGATCGACGCGGCCCTCTCTCCGAGCACGACTGCAATGGCCTATCTCGGGGTCTCAGCTCGGGTGAGCTGGATGATGGGTCAATGCAATCTGCTCCCCTCACGCCTGGGACACATCAATCGAAATGGAGTACCGGACGTTGCTGTGATCAGCAGCCTGATCGTGGGATCAGCCTTGTTTTTGATCGGCCCAGGATGGCAACAGGTCGTCGCATTCCTCACGGCGGCGCAGATGATCGCACTCGCGATGGGCCCTGCAAGTTTGCTGGCCCTGCGGCGCCAGCTGCCAAAACACTCCGACCATTTTCGGATCCCCTACCCCAACACCATGTGTTCTTTGGCCTTCGTAATGGCCACATGGGCAGCAAATTGGTGCGGACGAACAGCTTTAGAAGGTGCTGTACTGGCCATCGGAATTCCTAGCATGCTGTTTGCAGTTCACAACTGGCGAAAACAGCAACCCATCGAGACCAGAGCAGGACTTTGGTGGGGGCTTTATCTCGGTGTTCTGATTCTTGATATGGAACTGTTCAGCAGAGGGCAACCTCTACAACTTCCGAATCTGGCTCATCTAGCGGTTCTGGCCGGTCTTGCACTGCTTGTCTTACCAATCGCCGTCCACAGTGCACTCCGCGAGGTCTCTCCCCATGCGCTGACGCAACTCGGGAATGATTCAGACCTTCCCTTATGAGTGCAAGCTCAGAACCTACAATTTCAGTCGCAAGGAATTAAAAAGCGAAAAGAAGCACTTACCACATAACATTATTGAGTGTCATTCAGCCTACAGAGAACAAATCATTGCCACCTTTGCGGGACTTTAAGAGACTAAAACTCATTTTAATCTTAGACCTCTAAAAGACAGGAAACCATCCAAAAGGATTAGACGCAATGCGTCAAACACTATCAAAAACGCAAGCCATGAATGCAGCAAACTCAACACCAATCATTGTTTTCATACGATTAAAAGAATTTAATTAATTATTTGTTTAATATGCGTGATTCACTTCGCCGCAAACAAAGAAATTGAAACAACCATGACAACTCCTGAGAAACGTATCGTTCTCACGCGAGCTAAAGCTCTCAATACTCCACCCCTCTGTACACTCTTTTCCTTGTCATCGCAGAGGACTCAACCCCAATCAGGGCAGCAAGTCGACGAGAACGCAATATCCCTCCCTCTCTTACAGTCAAGCAAGGGGAGGATGAGGATGGATTCACTCCGATCAACTCGGCTGTCATCCGTGAGCGAATAAACCCACCAGGTTGAATCGATCGACGTCGTTGAATAACAGACGGCTGGGGAGAGACCACACAACCGCGGTAAACGAGACGGAGCCCAGGCTTCGGCCTCGTCTCGAGCTGCAGAAGCTGTGCAGTTTTCTGAGAGCGAATAATATTTTCTGACGGATCTAAGGCAGGCTTCTTGCGATAAACTAACTCTTTTGAGATTACAGAGACCTTTGAAGATCGCATTAATTTCTCGTAGGAGTTTCCTCGAAAAACATAGTGGGACATGAATTGCGCTCCTTACCAATTGGGCCCCCGTTCCCTGGCCCTGGATGAGTGCGCCCTGCTTTGCAGGGTGAACGATTGGTCGAGTAACAACTGTTACCACTTCACAATGCCCGCACTACTCACAAAACGGAGCTCGCTCAGATACCAAAGCCCCAAAAGGTCATATCTCTACATAAAGCATCACGATTCAAACCATTCTCAACCCACGTTCATCCATGAATCACATCCAAAAAGCGAAATCAAAACTGGCAACCATCATCTTCGCTTGCCTTAGCGCGACAAGCTGCGGCGCCCAGAAAGAGGTTCCGATCAGCTTGGCAAAACCAGGTGACACGATCAGCATCGTCGGTGATCAGAGAGTCGTCCTAGTCAGCGAGTTCAAGGCAGGACAACCCAATGGTCTGTTTGACGGCGGGGTCCAAGTGATCGACAAGAACAAGAACACTCGATTTGTCGAAGTCAATGTTGTTTGCAGTATGCCTGACTTACCAGGATGGCCAGATTACGACAACATCTATGGACGTTGGCTCGAAGTTGACGAGAAGCCTGGTGAAGAAGGGGGAGCGACCCAATGGCAACTTCTGATGCACTTCAACGGAAAACACGTGAACAAGGGAAACGAAGAAGCACCGAATTGGGCACAACGGGTGGCACTTAATGCCTGTCGAAAAGGAAAGTTCCGCGACAACTAAGCAGCTACGTGTAACAACAACAACCTTCTGAGACCTCAACACTGAAAAAAGAAGCGAAAAATACAGAGCAGGGCAGAAGCGACGCTCAAGATGAATATGGTTCTCATTTTCGCTATATGGCCAGTACTGGAAGCGTCAGCTCATGGGATGAATCACTGCTCGTCGCAATGATTCAGTACCCGGTCCCTGTGATCAAAGGCCCGGAAGACATCCAAACCCAGGTCGATCAGATTTGCAAAGCGGTTGCATCGACGAAAGCGGGCTATCCAGATGCCGATCTGATCGTGATGCCTGAGTATTCAACCCAGGGTCTGAACACTGCGATCTGGACTTACGATGAAATGTTATTGACCATCGATTCTCCGGAAATTGGTCGTTTCAAGCAAGCCTGTAAAGAAAATGATGTCTGGGGTGTGTTCTCACTCATGGAGGTTAATGATGATCCGAGCAAACCACCATTCAACACAGCAATCATTATTAATTCCGACGGTGAGATAGCACTTCACTACCGCAAATTGCAACCATGGGTTCCGATTGAACCATGGTCTCCAGGTAACTATGGCATGCCTGTATGTGATGGACCTAAAGGATCAAAACTTGCAGTCTGTATTTGCCATGACGGGATGTTCCCTGAACTGGCAAGGGAGGCGGCATACAAAGGCGCCAACGTCTACATCCGCATTTCGGGATACTCCACCCAGGTCAATGACCAGTGGATTTGGACGAACAGGACCAACGCCTGGCAGAATCTGATGTATACCATTTCAGTCAATTTGGCTGGCTACGATGGTGTCTTTTATTATTTTGGCGAAGGAACTGTATGCAACTACGACGGCAACGTCATTCAACAAGGACATCGGAATCCATGGGAAATTGTCACCGCTGAACTCTTCCCCAGACTTGTCGATAAGGCCAGAGAGAATTGGGCCTTGGAGAACAATATCTTCAATTTGGGATGCCGTGCTTACGTCGGCAAGCCTGGCGGGGAAAAAGAAAACTATCTCACATGGGTTGAGGACTTGGCAAAAGGAGAGTACAAACTGCCCTGGGATAGCAGTATCAAAGTTAGGGACGGCTGGAAGTATTACCCAGATGGCGTAAAGCTTGGACCTATGCCTAAAAATGGGACGACCACAGCAAAGCCTGTCGAAACCATCGCCTTGTAAAAACCGGAAAAGAAAGAGCCAGCAATGCCTGGCTCTTTATCAGAAAAGGCGATTTCGATAGTAGTAGTAATAACTTATTCGATAAAAATGCATAATTTCAGAACGTATCAGCGAATACCTCTTTGTTCTCTTGAGATAACTTCAATAGAGGAGGTGATAATGCTTTCTAATGCCAGAAACCTTATTCAAGGTTGATCTCACAAAGCCAATGGATCAGCAGGAGATGCCTGGTCACAACAGATGGCATCCAGACATTCCTGCTGTTGCATCCGTCAATCCGGGAGATGTGTTCCGTATCGAGTGCAAAGACTGGACAGACGGTCAGATCAAGGACAATGATGATCCGCAAGACATTGCCGATGTCAACCTTGAGGTCGTTCACGTTTTGAGTGGACCGATCTGGGTCAACGGTGCCCAACCTGGAGACATCCTTGTCGTCGACATTCTTGAAGTTGGCGCATTACAAGGTGATGAATGGGGCTTTACAGGAATTTTTGCGAAAGAGAATGGTGGAGGGTTCTTAACAGACCATTTCCCTAAAGCCGCCAAGGCAATCTGGGATTTGGAGGGTGTTTACACCTCGTCTCGACATATCCCCGGAGTGAAATTTGCTGGAATCACACACCCTGGGCTGATTGGCTGCGCTCCATCCATGGAGCTCCTGAATGAATGGAACCGAAGGGAAACAGAGCTCGTCAATACAGCTCCTGACCGCCGAACTTATGGCGCTGGCCTCTCAGGCAGCGAGCCTGTCCTCGCTGCATTGCCTAACCCCAACAGCGCAATTTTGGGCAATGTAGGAGCCAGTGATTTTGATCGGATCGCAAACGAAGCCGCACGCACAGTCCCACCACGTGAGCACGGTGGCAACTGTGATATCAAAAATCTCACAAAAGGCACAAGGATTTACTTTCCTGTTTATGTTGAAGGTGCCAAGCTTTCGATGGGGGATATTCACTTCTCGCAAGGAGATGGAGAAATATCATTCTGTGGTGCGATCGAAATGTCCGGTTATCTGGACCTTCACGTCGATATCATTAAGGGAGGAATGGCCAAATATGGGATGGTTAATCCCATGTTTAAGACAAGTCCAGTGGAACCTCACTATAGCGATTACCTTGTTTTCGAGGGAATCTCTGTAGATGAGTTTGAAGGTAAGCAGTTCTACATGGATGTGCACATTGCATACAGACGCGCATGTTTGAACGCAATTGAGTATTTGAAAAAATTTGGCTACACGGGTGAGCAAGCATACTTACTTCTGAGTTGCGCACCTGTTGAGGGCAGAATCAGCGGCATTGTGGATATCCCTAATGCATGTTGTACGTTGGCACTACCCACCTCCATTTTTGACAAAGATATTTTGCCTTGTTGAAATAACAACTTCCGTTTTAAACAAATGGAGCCGGTAACGCTGCTGGCTCCTTTACTTCAATATCAAGAGAACAATGCCAGTTTACGAATTTTCATGCCCAAGCGAACAATGTCCGACATATGAAGTTTGGAGAACAATATCCGAACGAGATACCAATTCAGAATGTCCACAGTGTGGTGTGCAAGGCAAACGACTTTTTAATCCACCAATGATGCTTACTGGCGGATTACGGCTAAAAACAGAACGAAAAGAGCCAGAGCTCATCACAAAAAAAACAAGAGAGCCATCGACAAAACCCCGACTTCAAGAAAGCACGACCAGACCGTGGATGTTGAATCGAGGCTGCTAAATATATAAAGACGGTGAAACCCTACACATGCTTGAAATTCTCACCATTTGAAAGCATGTGGAGGGTTTCTGCCTTCAA
>WTGE01000189.1 GCA_011525445.1 Synechococcus sp. CO36386bin_37 | reverse complement strand
AAATAGCGCAGTTCCCACTCCTAATGGAACTGCAATCACGAGAGCCAGTAGTGAAGTAATAAGAGTTCCATAAATAGCTGTGAAAGCTCCGTATTCATCATCAACAGGATTCCAATTTGACGTCACCAGGAATTTGAGGCCGTAGCGCCCCATCGAGTCCAGAGATCCCCAGAACACAACAACCAGGATTGAGATCAGAACCAAAGCAACCATGGACGCCATGACCGCGACCAGATTCTTGAATCCAAGATCCACCAGCTTTTCGGTTGGTGGTCTGCTCCGCAGCAGGTACCGAGTCTCGGATTGGGTCACTCTGCCGTCAGACGCATAGCGAAACCGTACCCGTGCACTTGCTCCTTTTCCGGTAAGTCAGAGCACACCACAGCATTCCTTGATGGAAGAGCTTGGTTGTTGGAGTTTCGACCGTTACCTTGGTGGTACCAAAAACGCGGTTATGGGCCGGATCGTCGGAATCGACCTGGGAACCACGAATTCGGTAGTGGCCGTGCTTGAGGCGGGTCGTCCGGTGGTGATCGCCAATGCTGAAGGCACCAGGACAACTCCTTCTGTTGTGGGATACACAAAGGAAAATGAACTGCTGGTCGGGCAACCTGCCCGTCGTCAGCTAGTCCTCAATCCCCGTAACACCTTTTCCAATCTCAAACGATTTGTAGGCCGTTCCTGGGATGAGCTTGACGACAGCACCCTGACCGTTCCCTACACCGTTCGAGCGAACAATCAAGGCAATGTGCGTGTGGCTTGCCCGCAGACAGAACGGGAATACGCGCCCGAAGAGCTTGTCTCCAGCATCCTGCGCAAACTTGTTGATGATGCAAGCACCTATCTCGGCGAAACGGTTGATTCAGCTGTGCTCACGGTTCCGGCCTACTTCAATGATGCCCAGCGACAGGCCACACGGGATGCCGGTCGCCTTGCCGGACTCACCATTGAGCGGATTCTGAACGAACCCACCGCTGCTGCTCTGGCCTATGGATTTGATCGCAGTGCCGTCCGAAGAGTTCTCGTTTTTGATCTTGGGGGAGGCACCTTCGATGTATCCCTGCTGCGCATTGCCAACGGTGTTTTTGATGTGAAAGCCACCAATGGCGATACGCAACTTGGAGGCAATGATTTTGATCAATTGATTGTGGATTGGCTCGCCGAGGATTTTCTGAAGCAACATCAAATTGATCTGCGCAGAGATCGTCAGGCTCTTCAACGTCTCACCGAAGCGGCTGAAAAGGCAAAACAGGAATTATCGGGTGTTTCCACAACTCCCATCTCACTCCCCTTCATTGCAACAGCTCAGGAAGGCCCTCTTCATATTGAAACCACGCTTGATCGCTCAACCTTTGAACGTCTGTGCCCTGACCTGCTCGATCGCTTATTGACACCCGTCCAGGCAGCTCTGCGTGATTCGGGCTGGTTGGCAGAAGACATCGATGACGTGGTCCTGGTGGGTGGAAGTACGCGGATGCCGATGGTGATGCAACTCGTCAAAACCCTGATTCCCCATGATCCCTGTCAATCCGTCAATCCTGATGAGGTGGTCGCGGTTGGAGCGGCTGTCCAGGCGGGAATCATCACCGGCGAATTGAGAGATCTGCTTCTCAACGACGTCACACCCTTATCGCTCGGGTTGGAAACCGTGGGTGGTCTCATGAAAGTCTTAATTCCTCGCAATACCCCCATTCCTGTGCGGCAATCGGACGTCTTCAGCACATCGGGCGCCAATCAATCCTCCGTGGAGATCCATGTCTGGCAAGGAGAGCGCCAGATGGCGCAGGACAACAAATCATTGGGACGGTTCCGGCTATCTGGAATTCCTCCGGCTCCTCGTGGTGTCCCCCAGATCCAAGTGGCGTTTGACATCGATGCCAATGGGATTCTCCAGGTCAGTGCCACGGATCGCACCACTGGGCGAAAGCAATCCGTCACCATTCAAGGAGGATCCAATCTCAATGAAGACGAATTGCAAGCGCTTCTGGCTGAGGCTGAAGCTCGAGCGGATGAGGATCGACGGACAAGAGCTGCGATTGAGCGACGCAATTCCGCCCTGACATTGGTGTCTCAAGCGGAACGACGGCTCCGTGATGCTGCGCTTGAGCTGGGTCCCTATGGAGCAGAACGTCAACAGAGGGCCGTGGAAATGGCCATGCGGGACGTTCAGGATCTTCTTGAACGGGATGATCCTCAACAACTGGAGCTCGGCGTCAGTGGCCTGCAGGAGGCTCTGTTTGGTCTCAATCGCAGGTTGTCTGCTGAACGCAGCAGCGATGCCGGCCCTCTGCAGGGCATCCGCAGCACGCTCGGAACCTTGAAAGACGAACTCTTTGCAGACGACGACTGGGATGATGATCCCTGGGCCACAGGCAGCAGCCGCTCCGATGATCGGATGAGAAGTGGACGGCGTGGAATCGACCCCTGGGATGATGACTTCTATCGCTGATCCCGATTACTGGTCCCTGCTCGGTCTCGATCCAGGCAGTGACGCTGAAGCGTTGAAA
>WTGE01000079.1 GCA_011525445.1 Synechococcus sp. CO36386bin_37 | reverse complement strand
AATGTGAGTCATTTCTCTCTTCAAGTGATGGCTTTATTAACATCGTTGAACTGAGCGATGCAGTTGGTTCCTGTCTCCAATGACACCTTCTCCCTTGTTTGGGTTGCTCAGCTGACATCTCAGTGGTCCCCGTTCACGGGAAACCCTTCAGTGCTAGCCTTGTTGAGGTTGGGCCCTGTTGTTGGGTTGCCGATTGAGCTCAACAGGCATCACTGTCAATGTGATTCTGGTCGGGTCACTTCACCTAATGTTGCTTCATAGAAAGAAAGCTTCATCAATGGATTTTCACCTTGTTTTCATGTCCAACAATTTGGGTGTATATGCATCTTGATTGGCTGAGCGAGTTCGATTTTTTGTTGCTAAAGAGAGTCCAGGCTTCTATTCGCTGATGTGTCTCCTTGCTGCTCTAGGTTTATTCGTACCAAGATTGATTTTGATATTGCTTTGGTTCGTCAATGCACCATTTGTACTAAGTCCTTTCAATGACGTTCCGCTTCCCGACTTTGTTATTCCTTTGATTGGATTAGTGATCTTGCCAACAACAACATTAGGATATTGTTGGGCGTCATTTTCGTATGGAGGGTTGGACTCTTTTAGCGGATTACTTATTTTTGGTATAGGTTTATTGGTTGACCTTGGATTGATTGGCGGCGGTCGTGGAATTGCTCGTCGATGACAAGCTCTAAAGCAACTCAGAATTAACGTTGTCAGGGAGTATTGATTCCTTCAATGCACAATGTGCTTGCTTTGGGTTGCCATGATTTGATTAAAGAAGCATTGAAGTCGCACTGTTCTCTTGATGCTTGGGGTACTTTTTCAAGTGCTGCTGTTGTGCGCTGCGCTCCGTAGGTTGCCCAGGTGATCATCAGCCAGGTGATGGGTTCCATTGCGTGAACTCTTTTTTTTCATTTTGGCCTTGGTGAGCAGTTCTTCGTGAGTTCAGCTGCTCCTGATGTCATGTGTCGCTGATGTCGTGCAAACGGTCAATTAATAAGTCAACATCGGTCGCATTGCCTCCATCTTCAGCCCAAGCCTCTGGGTTGATTCTGTCTTGGATTTGTTGATTCAATCGGGTTGCATTGCGAAGAGTCAGCAGGGTTTGATTTGTGATATCTGAAGTTTGGTTTGCATGACCAATCTCTTCCTCTTGGTCTCCAATCAGATGGCAAATCACAGTCCTCGTGCTGCCAAGGGTGCGGTGTTCCCAGAGGTACACCGCTTGCCAGGTTCCAAGCACCAAGCGCCTGTTCCGCACGCTCAGGGTCATCGTTTGGCTGGTGAGTGCTGTCCGGATGTGAGCAGGCATATCGTCACTTCCCTCATCGTCATGGAGATAGCGATGGCGCTGCCCGTGGCCGTCTATCGGCCCTTTTCCGTCTTGTGGAACAACGGCCTCCATCCATGCGGACAAGTCACGGAGAACACGTGGGTCAGCATTTTCATTGATGGTGATGCTGCAACTCGTGTGAAGACAGGTGAGGTGAACTACCCCTTGGAGCACCCCCGTTGTTTCAAGCCATGAATCGATCAGTCCATTCATGGGGGTGAACCCCTGGCCTTTGGTCTGGATCTCGAGTTGATGCAACGTCTGAGCAAGTGCCATCAGGTCTCGATTCAGCAATAGGAATTCTTTAGCGCGTTTTTTTTGCTTGTACTGTCAGTGCAGGATTTCATTCAGCCTGAGTTTTGAGCGTGCAGGCTTCACCTGGTACTGGGATCACAACCCGTTCGTCGACCGCTGGATTGGTGTCTTCTCCCCTCAGTAAAGCGCTGATCAAGCCTGTGAAGGTCACATCACCACCGGTGGTGCTCGCAAGCACTGTGCTTGGTTCAAACCTTTTGACCAGCTCCGGGAGCACGCTTGCACCGGTAATAAAGGAACCTACCAGCGGTAATCCCAGGTCGATCACAGGTGTAATCACGGTATCGACAGACCGGGGAGCAAGGTTTGGATCCAAAGCTCCGTGAGGTTCGAGGTACAGCGACCCTGAATTCCAATCAAGGAGATAGCCATTCTCAATGTTTGGAACAGCGGCACCCGCGGTGGCTTCGATGTTGAGTCCCTTTATGGAGCAGGCATCGCCTGGTCGGAGGGTTTTGATGTGTTCAAACCCCAGTTGGCTCACGACTCGTGCCGCAGCCGCTGACCCCACAACAGGAAGGTCTCGAGGCAGTAATTCCAAGCTGGGCCTGTGGGCGTGATCGGCGAGTCCCTGGGTGAGTAGTAGAAGATCGAGCTTTTCGGGGACAGGCCAGGGATGCGGCAGTTCTCCGCGCAGCATCCAGGGGCCAGGTGGGAAGATCAGGGGGCCACTGAGCCATGGATCGACTAAAACCCGAAGATCTGCAATTTCGAGGAGCCAACCATTGGCACCAAAGTACGTGGCTTGAGACGTCATCACTGGTCTTTGGCAGGTGTTTGAAGCGATTCATCAAGGCCGAGGTCGATTTCGCTGATCCACGCTGCCATGGCCAGAAGAGCGAGAACGGAGTCGATCACTGGGACCAAG
>WTGE01000125.1 GCA_011525445.1 Synechococcus sp. CO36386bin_37 | reverse complement strand
TTAGAAGCTTTTCCCCTAAAACTGTCTGGCCCCCAATGCTCGACGCATTTTCCCGCACAGTCGTCAGCGCTGACGCCAAAACTGCACCGGTGGGTGGTAGCGACCTCGCTAGCCTCCGCTCCTATGTGCGTGATGGCAACAAGCGTCTTGATGCTGTTAACGCCATCACCTCCAACGCCTACTGCATCGTTTCTGACGCAGTCACCGGCATGATTTGCGAAAACACCGGTCTGATCCAAGCCGGTGGTAACTGCTATCCCACTCGCCGCATGGCTGCATGCCTGCGCGATGGCGAGATCGTGCTTCGTTACATCAGCTATGCCCTTCTGGCTGGCGATGCTTCCGTGCTCGATGACCGTTGCCTCAACGGCCTCAAAGAGACCTACATCGCTCTGGGCGTTCCCACCCAGTCCGCTGCCCGTGCTGTGGCCATCATGAAGTCCGCCGCGACTGCTCTGATTGGTCAGACCAACTCCCCTGCCAGCGGCGGTGCCAAGTACCGCAAGATGGAAACCACTCAGGGCGACTGCTCTGCTCTGGTTGCAGAAGCTGGTTCTTACTTCGACCGCGTGATCGGCGCCATCAGCTGATCGGTCCCGACTTCTTTCCCTACTCACAGCACCACCATTCCTAAGGATCTCAAATGAAATCCGTTGTGACCACCGTCGTGACCGCTGCCGATGCAGCAGGTCGCTTCCCTTCCCAGAACGACCTTGAGGCTGTTCAGGGCAACATCCAGCGTGCGGCAGCTCGCCTGGAAGCCGCTGAAAAGCTGGCTGCCGGTTTGGATAACGTGACTCGTGAAGCTGGCGATGCCTGCTTCAACAAGTACTCCTATCTGAAGCAACCCGGTGAAGCTGGTGACAGCCAGGTCAAGATTGACAAGTGCTATCGCGACCTCGGCCACTACCTGCGCCTGATCAACTACTGCTTGGTTGTCGGTGGCACCGGCCCTCTCGACGAGTGGGGCATTGCCGGCGCCCGTGAGGTGTATCGCACCCTTGGCCTGCCTACCAACGCTTACATCGAAGCTCTGACCTACACCCGCGATCGCGCATGCGCTCCTCGCGATATGAGTGCTCAAGCTCTCAATGAGTTCAAGAGCTACCTGGATTATCTGATCAACGCTCTGTCCTGAGCACTTGATTCGTGATCTGAACTGACACAGTTCATCAAAAGGGGGGCATTGCCCCCCTTTTTTGTTGCGCATCAATGATTGACTCAATCTTGGCCGTTGGTCCGGGTATCCCTACTCGTTCTAAGCCGCTGACCATCAAAGAGAACCACTAGTTTGAGACAAACAAGCCAATCCATGACCACATTTGTTCTCTCTCATAATTTGCAGATAACGAGTGACAGTGTTCCTGCAATAGATATGCAGGATCTTGCAGAAGCTTTGGTTGTTAATGCTTCAGCAATTACTGCTGCCCAAGTTCTTGATCATCCGCACTGGGCCTTGACCTGCGAGTCCTCACTCGAGCCTGTTCAGCTGGCTCATGAACTCGTCAAAGCTTGGAAAACTTACCGCCAAAACAATGGCCACACCAGTTCTCACACGGTGTTAGCCCTGGGTGGAAGGAAAGACTCGGCAGGAGCGCCAGGCTCACCTTTGCAGGAAGGATATTGGGGTGTTGATGTTGTGGAGACTCAAGACCCCAAAGCATTCCTAACAGCGATTAATTGGGATGCACTGAAATCAACACGGCCTCAAGAGGCTGTATTTGAGATTTCATCTTGAGCTCATTTCAGAGCCTTGCCTTGCTCAGGAAGCCTTTCTGCGACCACGGCGTTTGAGAGGATTCGAAGATTTGGTCTCTGGTTTTGGAGCTGCTACAGGTTTAGAAGCATTCTTCTTGGGTTGTGCTTTTGGAGCAGGCTGGTCCTTTTGCTTGGTGACAATGGATGCCGAGCCGCTGGCTGCAACATCAAGCACGGTGATCCCAGATTTGCTGGCCATTTGCATCCACCGCTGCATCTGAGCAAAAGGGATGCGAACTTTGTGGATGGTTTGGGAAGCCGGGCCTTGGAGTCTCCGCACTGTGAGGCAGATATCACGACCAGCAGAGGGGCCCATGCTCATCAAGCAAATGCCTGGGAATTCTGCCGCAGAGCACCTCAAAAGAAAAGCAGGTCAAACTTTTCTTATTGATCAATAGTGTGGTGCGCATCTGTAGACGACTTGATGCTATTTTTGAATGAATGATTCCGCAATTAATGGCAGGAGAGTTTGATAATATTCACCAAGGATTAACTCAAAATGGTGCTCTGAAAATCCTGCAAAGTAGTGCAGAAGAGCTTGAGTCGAAAAGCGATTTTTATATGGCAGTTTCGCATCTAATTAACTTTCCAGATGAGGAAACGGTTGATGGATTGATTGATTTTTTGCAAATGAGTTCGCCAGATACCAGCGTGTTGTTGGCCCAGCGCAAGGCTGTCGAAGTCCTGGGACGACTACGCAGCCAAAAGGCGCAAGCTGTGATTGGGCAATGCCTTAGTAGCAACGATATCTA
>WTGE01000326.1 GCA_011525445.1 Synechococcus sp. CO36386bin_37 | reverse complement strand
ACTGCATTGATGGGGAGTGTGGTGGCTGGAGCTGGTGTGAATCCTGCTGATCAGCACTGGGGTTTCTTGCCACTGCTGCCACTTCGCTACCAGTTGCAGGAACAAGTCTGAGGGGCCTGTCTTTGAGTTGTCTCTAGGATTTTGTGTAACTGGAGATAGTTATGTGCAATTGAACGATTTTAAATAGAAATGTCGAGGCTAGGTAGTTTGAATAGGCGGGGCTGTGATCCGTCAATGTGAACCTTGCTTCTGACTAAAGGGATTCAAGCGTGAACGGCTTGAGAAATTGTTCCTGAAGGTCATGAACCCTAATGATGGCTGCGTGGTCGAGAACAGAGGGGGAAAGACTCCTTTATAAAGATGTTCCGTTTTGATTGCAGCGCCCGGGACACGATCACCGCTGATGAATGAGTTGAAATGGACCCAAACGGATTACGGATGTCAGTCAAGCACCCATTTTTTCATGTCTTATGTTGTTGTTTGATCAAGGTGATTCGCATTGGAAATCCCTGCTGTGCTGTACTCCATCTCGTTCTTCGTTGCTCCAACGACAAATAGCTTCCTTCCATGAGGCTATGAGGCTGGTTGCTTGATGTGTTGAATGCACCCTTCTTTTAATCTCAGAGAAGGATGTTCATGTTGGAAACAGCCCTTTCAACTACCCGTTTATGCGTCTTTCTCCATCAATTCCCTGCCTAAGTGTGGCGTGAGTACTGTGATTCCAAAAACTTGAAGAAGTTAGCCTTGAAGTGATTCGACTAATTACCCTATCGACATTGAAATTCTGATTCAACCATCAATGCCAATTCTTCCTTCCGGAACTGAAATCAATGCCAAGTGGCTCAGTGAACAATTGGGGCACCATATTGAGGAATTTGAGATTGAGCCTCTAGGCGTACCTCAGGGTGTCTTGTCAAACACAATGCGTTTGAAGCCTCGAGGGCCTTCGGATGATTTGCCTTCGTCCTTGATTCTCAAAATTGACAGTGAAAACCTACATAAGCGTGAAATGGCTCTGAAGCTGAATTGCTTCCATCGAGAAGTGAGTTTCTATCGCACGGTTGCACCTGACATTTCCTCCTTGGTTCCTCTTGTATATGCGACAGGAAATGGCTCCAGTGATGAGGGACGTTGGTTGCTCATGGAGGACCTTACAGCGATGAAAGTTGGAAACCAGGTGCGAGGAGTCTCGGCTGATGCCAGCTGTCTGGTTCTTGATGCAATTGCTCAGTTACATGCCCGATTCTGGAATTCATCGTCTCTCCACGGTTATGAATGGTTGACAGATAATCAGTTCTGGTTTCAGGGCAGTAGAGAGATGCTGTCATCGTTTCACTGCAATTTTTTGAATGACTATGAGTTGCGTGTCGAGCCTGAGGCACTTCGAGCGATTGAATTTGTTATTGAGAATTCGCAAAGGATTGATGAAAAGATGGCTCAAAGGCCAATGACTATGGTCCACAGCGATCTTCGTGTGGAGAATGTGTTGTTTGGAACATGTTCCACTCAACGTAGTGTAGTAGTGATTGACTGGGGAACACCAACGCGCTCAATGGCTGCGATGGATCTTGCTTATCATGTCGCAGGCAGTGTTCCGATGCCTGCTCGTCGCAATAGGCTGCATAATCTCTGCGCAACCTGGCATCAGAGTTTGTCAAAGTATGGTGTCGCTGATTATTCCCTGGAAGATGCCTGGGCAGATTTTCAGCTCGCGTCATTGCGCTGCCTGAGCTCTGTACTTATTTTGCACAATTCGCAGTTGGATCCCAGTATGAGTGCCCGCTCAATTTTGGCGAATGATGAGTGGATTGAGCGATTCTGTTCTCTTGTTGTTGAGCTCGAGGTGTTTAAGATATTGCCTTATGTTATTTAATCTTTCGCTGCGCAAGTTTCTCATCTTAAGAAGCCGTTAGAGCTTGAATCCAGATTGCATCATTCCTCGAACGAATTAACAGCTATGAGCGAATCGAACAACCACACTCTGCTGAAACATTTGGCCGTTAATTAGGCTGCGCTCTGCAGTGATCCGGAGGATCTCGGTCACACCTTTGATCTTCTCCATGCCACTTACGCCAAGGAGATTGCACAAGCGGCCCGCGATTTTGGCGCTCCTAGTAGTGGTTTTGGGCAGCTTTGTAGGGGCAGAATCGACATCAGGCATAGCCTCTAGTCGCCAGCCACCCTGATCCAGATACGCCAGCTTGTAGTCAGTCAATCACGCCAACTCATTGACGCGTCGTTCGATGCATGACAGTGCCGTATCGAACATCAACTCCTCGTCGGGCCCTGATATCGCAACACCGTGATGACGCATTGACTCGTGGATCACCCGACGGTTTTTGTCTTGGTTAGCTGTAAGGAACGGCAGGTCGGCATCGACTGCTCGTGCAGGGAAATAGCCATAACAGAGATTCCGCGTCCGCTCACACCTTGCAGCCTGCGCGACGATGTTGGGCGGCAAGGTTGTGCCCAGTTGCACAACTTGAGACCACGAGACAGCTAAATCCAGTCAT
>WTGE01000345.1 GCA_011525445.1 Synechococcus sp. CO36386bin_37 | reverse complement strand
AGGGGCAGCTGGCCGTTCAATTCAGTGATCACCACCTGGCGGCGGTGCTGCCAGAGCCCGGGGCCATTCCGGAAGTGATCCCCCTGCCCAGTGGTCTTGTGGTGGATGGGGTTCCTCTGCAGCCGGAGGCCTTGGGGGATCTGTTGGGTGATTTGGTGCTGCAGCAGGGGTGGTCGATCCGCCAGGCAGCGTTGGTGCTCCCCAGCGCAGGCAGCGAATGGCGCCTGCTGCGGTTGGCAGGCGGGCAGGAGCCACAACCAGAGCACTGGCAGCATCTTCAGCAAACGCTGCCCCAAGTGGCTGACGCCTATGAAAGCGAGCTGCTGCCGTTGCCCCAGCCGAATGAATGGCTGGTGTTGTTTCAGCCCAAGGCCAGCTTGGAGGGCTGGATTGAGGTGTTTGCCCAGGCCGACCTGGAGTTGGGTTTTGTGGAGCTAGTGGAGCTGGCCCAGATGCGCGCTTTGGGCATTGGCCTCGAGTGGCCCTTCAGTTTGTTGGTGAATCTGCGAACAGATCACACCATGCTCACGGTGGTGCAACAGGGTCGCCCGGTGTTCCGCCGTCGTTCGTCGTCACCGCAGCTGAGTGATCCAGGGGCCTGGTGCCAGGAGCTGGTTGCCTTGGCTGAGGAGTTGCGGCAGCAATGCGGTGAGGCGCAGCCTGCTCAGCTACTGCTAACGGGTGCGGGCCTGCAGCAGCAAGGGTTGGCCGATGCGCTGTGTGCAGCCGGCGGCACGGACTGGAAACTGGCTGCCTTGGCGGATTCCGCAGGGCTTGATCCATTGACACAGGCCAGCTTCGCCGGCCTCATAGGCACGGCCCGCCGCATCGCTGATGACCGAGCATCTCAAGGCTGATCTGCTGCGCCGGCGGCGCGAGGAGCTTGGCTTACAGGACAGGTCTGCTGCACCGAGCCAGCAGCTCTTGCGCCGTGGGGTTTTGTTTGGTGCAACGCCATTGCTGCTGGTGTTGTTCTTGGGCCTGTTTTTTTGGCAACGCGAGTCACAGCTCAGAGCTGTCGTTGCCTCATTGGAATCGGTGTCGAACGAGTACGACGCACTGCAGAGCAGTTTGAGCCGACAACGAGCGCAGCTGAAGCAGCTGCAGCAAAGCAACGAAGCTCTAGTGAACGGGTTGCTCTCGGTGCCGTCGTCTTCGGCATTGCTCGCGGAGTTGGCTCGCTTAACACCTCAAGGGATTCAATTGAAAACCATGAGTGCGCTTGGCAGCACGATGACGCTCAAAGGGGAGGCGTTGGATCCTGCAGCCTTCATCCGCATTAACGCGTTTCAGTTGGCGTTGCAGACATCACCCTTTTTTCAAACACCTGCTCGCTTGCAGCGGGCTTCCAGGCAACAGGATGAAGTCGCCTTTGATCTCACCGCTGATTTCCGTCCATCGGAATCACCTGAGATTGTTGAGCAATTAGCTCCCCTAGGGGCTGTGGGTTTAGCGGCTCGCTTTGAGCGCCTTAAAGAAGAGGGGCTGATGCCATGACCAACTTTCAGCAAGACAGCAGCAGTGGACGTTTCGCTTGGCTCACGCCAGAGCGAGCCCTGGTGGTGCTGCCAGCAGCAGTTGGCTTGGCTTTCGCTCTGATCTTGACCAGCGCCTTGGCGGTTCGTTTTCAGAGCACCATCAATGAATTATCGGCCTTGGAACGGGAGCGCTTGCAAAAACGTGATGAGCTTGCTTTTGCCAAAATCCAGCAACGCAAACTGGAAACTTCGTATCGCGAAGCAGCAGCTCAAACCAAAATGTTGCAGAAGCTGGTGACGGGCAATCAGTCGATTGAAACGCTGCTCAGCCAGCTTGATTTGGAAGCCTCAGAATCCAATGTCGCGTTGGAGAGCTATGAGCCGCAGCGTTCTCAGTCGGTTCCATCCACAACCACTGCACGCTCTGGATCAACCGGCAATGCTGACGCTCCACCAGCTGATCCACTCGTGACTGATGGTGTGATCAAACAGCAACGTCTCATTGTTGTGAAGGGACCGTATGCCGGACAGCTCGAATTTTTGCGCCGTCTTGAACGCATCACGCCATTGCTGGTGATTAGTGATCTCTCGATGCAGGGGGATGCTTCGTCTTCATCTGCCGACCAGCCTGTGGCTGAGGCCACAAGCACGATGCGCCTAACGCTGACCGCCTACAGCAAGCAGCCCTCCGTCCCCAAGCAGAACCCTGATGCCAAGCCCCTAGCCCCTTCCTGATCGGCTCGATACGATCAGCTTCATCGCTTCACTCCCTTGCTTGGGCCGAGAGGGTTATCAGCCAAGACATTGGGTTTGCTGATCTCAGGAGCGTTAATCATCGAGCTCCCTCTTGGCTTGAGTCATCAGGGTCATATCGCCTACGCCAGAGCGCGCGCTGATCTCAGGGTGGTTCGCACAGCTGGAGCTGTGACTCTGGTTCTTGAAGGTATGGGGCCAGGAACTGAGGTCAGCATTGAGCGCGAGGGCGAGCGCCTATCCATTGATTTGGCGACGACCAAAGCCTTTGTGCTCAAGGGAGGCGTGTATC
>WTGE01000277.1 GCA_011525445.1 Synechococcus sp. CO36386bin_37 | reverse complement strand
CAAGGATTACGTCGTCGCCGAAGGCGATGTCATGGAGTTTCTCTTCAACGTGTAAGCACTGGGTTCTTCATTGCAATGACCTCATCAATGTGTGCTGCAGCGATGGTGTTCAGCCTGATCACTCCATAGCTGATCTTCAGGGATAAGAGTCCTAGTGCGTGTGGGTGTTCGACAATTGTTTAGGTTTTGTCTCTAGTTATGATGAATGCAATCGATTGGATGGTTCCTGATATTGCCTTTTTAAATCTGAATGATGATGCAAAAATTAGATTTTTGGTGGCATTTAGTAGATTAATCCTGGGCCTTGGGATGAGTATGTGGCGCGAATAAAGGAAGAGCGCTCTTGAGGCAATGGATGCGGGTAAAAATAAAAAATATCCGATCAGTGATGTGTTGCTAAGTGCTAAGTTTTTCCAGGCTCTTGAGCCTGAGGCTCGCTTTCCTTTGATAAGCGGTTGAAGCCTTCTTCGTCTTAAGTGATCGTAGTGAAATTGAAGAGGCTCAGCGATGATCGTGTCTGAGCCTCTGAAGGCTTCCTTGATAGTTCGAACTTCTTTAAAAAGTAACCGCCATTTCTTCTTGGGATTCTCGAACCAGTAATTCATGATCTGAATGGTCGCAAAGCGAAAGTCGTGCTCATTGGATGGGAGCCCCTTATTGATTGAGTTTGCGTACCTTTGAATCGAGAGATTCATTTCTTTTCTCAGCTTCAATTCGCCAGTTAGTTTGTATTGGCATTGTGGAGTGTCTGTGTGGTAAGACCTTATGGAATTGGAGGGATCGCAACTCATTAAGACTTCAATGAGTTGAGTTTTGTCGATGAGCCTTGAGATGCAGTTGCTGGTGTAATTGCTATTGCCTGACTCGCTCCCGTAAAAGAGTGCCTCAGACCTGTGTGGCGCGGCTCTCAGATTGCGACGGTCTGCAAGCCCAAGATATAGGAACATGATCTTGTCTGGGTTGATCTCATCTTTAAGTAGATCCATCATCATTGATTGGCAATTTTGTCTCCAGCCAAAGTCCACAATCGTTTTTCTGGTTCTAGATAGCATTCTTATATCCTTAAAATATTGAACTGCTGAGCCCTGCTCTCGTTCAGCAATCTCGTTGATGTGGCGATTGATCGCAGGGGATTTAAGGCATTGCCAAAAGGTTTGCCATTTGCTTGTTGTGTCGAGTTTGGTGTTTAGGTTTGTTAGTTGAAGCCCGTTCTTGGCTGTGAATTGGAGGAAATCATTTTCTTTAATGCCTATTTTTCTAAGAACTGCCTTTAGCTCCAGGCCGTTCATGGCTTCTTGTAGGTCTTGAAGGTTTAAGCTTTTTTGGTTTTGCTTCAGTGTCGCAAGCGCTAATGCCTGTCTTGATGCGGCAAAGTAGCGCAGCTTTAAGTTGACAGACTTGAGTTTGATCAGTCTTTCGAGGATGATCATTAGGCCGAAACAGTCTCTTGAGCAGAGATAAATCTCTTGGGAGTTGTGCTGAATTGCTTTGACTAATATCCACTCAGCGAAAAGCCATAAAAATGGGCCCGAGAAATTATTTGTAAAGTCGTTGATGGTATTTGTATTTAAGCTCGTCTGAGGTCCAATCCGTTGCGCGCGGATATGGCCAACGAGTCTTGATGCTAAGAAGTTTGAGGTGATTGAAGTTGATTCTAATATTGCTTTCTCCTTCTTAGAAAGTTTGCATGTTTTTATGTGCTTAGGCTTGATGGATAACCGACGCGCTTGTCTTATGTCAGACCAGGTGTTATCGCCATGATGAGTTAGTTGAGAAGGTTTTAGATTTAAATCGCGGAGCACTCTGTTGAAGAGCTTGCCGTTGGACTTGCTTTCTTGTTGGTATGAGCTTGATACGTAAAGGACGTCAGCATCGGAGAAAAACCTGTGCTTTATAAGTGCGTCCTTGATGAATTTATGGGGCAGATACATATCTGATATAAAAACCACTCTTCCGTATTTCTCTCTTGCCAACTTCACTAGGCTTCTCGTCTTGCAGCATGGGCAAAGGCTTTCTTTTTCCACGAGCAATTCGCTGGCGATGTAGTCCTTGGCCTTGATGAATGGCAGTACATTTTTGACCTGTTTGTAGATTTCAATAAGGCTTGGCTCGCCTCCTTGCTTGACTTCGCTAATTACTGATTGAGCTTGGGACCTCGTATCAGTAAAGATTTCGATCCAGCCTGCTCCTAGATGGCTTTCAAGCTCGATTTCCTTGTGAAGAGCGACTTCCCTGTAGACATCTTTTGGGTGTACGTAATTTCTGGTTAGGCATGTGTCATAAACGTCAAAAGACCACATGACGGTTTTGCGCTCTCCCCTTGTGAAAAGCATTGACAGCTCTATGATCTGTTGAGATTTGGCTCAGCTTCGGTTTTCTGCATGAGTCTTGACGAAAGCAACCGCCAACACGATTTCGACATCCAAAAGGATGTCCACCGCAAGATCCGCAACGATCCCGATTACGACGATTGGGAGTACGGCACCGAGCCGCTGCCCCACGAAAACTGGAAGCGCTCTAGTGGCTC
>WTGE01000391.1 GCA_011525445.1 Synechococcus sp. CO36386bin_37 | reverse complement strand
GCTCGCTGATCGTTCTGCGTTCTGGGATGCGATCGAGCTCCAACTTCGGGAAAGGCCTCCGAGCAATCGATCCGATGGTCAACATTCACAAATGCTCTGTTCTTGTCTGACCTGACTCAAAACATCGTGGCGGCTCAAATGGCCTGTTTTGCGTTTTGATTTGTTTGTCGTGTTGGCTGAGATGTTCTTATCCGTCTGATTTGCGTTGATTCTTGGCGGTGCTTTTTTGGGCCTGGCTGGGTGGTTTAAACTTGGCACGGTCCATTCCTCTGCAGAATCATTCCTCCGGATTGGCGCTGGGGTTTCTGGCCGCTGTTGCCACTCAGCCCTCAGTTGTTGGAATTGATGTGAAGGGCTTGTCGCTGAGTTGCCCTTTGAATCTTGTGCGACTGGGCTTGATGGTGTGCAAATGAGGCCTAGTCAAATAGCTCTGGCTGATGATTCAGAGTTCACTTCGTGATAGAGCCGGATTGCTGGTGCTAATACCGTTTTCGTTAACGGTGAGGTTGATGATCTTGTTGTTTAAGATTTGGTTTCCTTCTTCGTTGGAGAAGTCTTCAATGAAGTTGTTTCCGATGATGAGTTGAAGGCGGTTCGCTCGATGTCCGCCACGGAGGATGTCGTTGTTGCGACCATCTCGGGGCTTTGAGGTCAGTAACTTGTATATGTATGGAGATCGATGACAAGGCTATGTCACGTTGCTGATTAATGACCTTCTCTTTTGGTTCATGGCTGTTGAGTTGTTCAGTCCATTGAAGAAGGTGGACCAGGTCTTGTATCTTGTAGCACTTGGATGTTTGGTCATTATTGAGTTATACGAGGTAATTTTGAAAAACAGCTGATTTGATATGAAGCGCTTTCTGTACGCCGTGATCGGCCTTGCTGTCCTGGCGGCTCCGGCATCGTCTGCTGAGCGAATCAGCTTCCAGCTGGGTGAGTTCGAACGATCCATCCCGATCGATGAACTCGCCGACTATGCGACCGGTGGTCTCCCAGGGACCGCGCTTGCCGATGTTCTCCGTCTGTTCAAGCCCTCCGAAAAGCTTGCACTTCGTAAGGCCCTCAAGCAGTCGGTCCCTGTCAATGCCGTGATGGCATCGAACTACCTCTCGACAGCCGTCGGCAAGCGAACGATTCAGCAGCTGGTGAAGCTGATCAATCAGACCACGGATGTGGCTGGTAACGCGTTGGCCTCAGCCTTGATTGAAGGAGCAGCCAACGGCGACGGGCTCCGCTTGATTGATGTGCTTCAGGCCTATCCACTGCCCTCAATCCCGGTCAATGTGTCTGCAGTTGGCTCGTTGCTGCGTTCTCTGACCCAGGAGTTCAATCTTCAGAACAAGCTCTATGCGCGTCTGACCGCCTTGGGAGAACCTCCAGAGACAGGTCCGGATCTTCAGGTCGCAGCGCAACCGGGAAACATCGGTTTTGAGCAGGTGTCGTTCAGCTTCAAAGGTCGTGTCGTCGACAGCATCAAGGCCGGCGTCTATCTGCCCGAGACGGCAACGTCCACGAACCAAGCCCCTCTGGTGGTGCTTGCCCCT
Organism: Synechococcus sp. CO36386bin_37; assembly: GCA_011525445.1. The sequence goes on along the minus strand of WTGE01000391.1, from coordinate 986 downwards.
GGCTTGAACACCGACATGAACGCCCTCCTTTACGTGGGGCAGACCCTGGCCAGTCATGGGTATGCGGTTGCGTCTCTCGATTTTCCCTTCACCAGCGCTGACACCATGACGGCCGCGATCGAAGGCACCGGCGCGATACCTCCCGCCAACGCCTGGTATCGCCAGCCGATCACCGTGAGCAAACTGATTGATCAGGTGGAGAAGCGCTGGGGGAAATGGGTCGACACGCAGCGGGTTGGCGTCCTTGGCCAGTCTCTCGGTGGCTACACGGTCACGGCTCTTGCGGGGGCCCAACTGGATTGGCCCAATCTGGTGCGCGGATGTGAGCAGCTGAATGATCCCAGCACCGTGGTGCTCAATCCGGCCATCGTTTGGCAGTGCGCAGCACCCGGTCGTGTGGTGAAGCGAACCAGCTTCCGTGATCCCCGCGTCAAGGTTGCTGTTGCGGTGAATCCAGTGACCAATCCGATTTTCAGTCGTCGATCGATGTCGCGCGTGGCAGTGCCGATGCTCGTGATTGCTGGCATGAAAGACGTGTTCGCTCCGCCGGTTTCCCAGCAGCTCACTTCCTTTACTGGGATTCGTCAGGCTGGCTCGGTGCTGGCGGTTCAAAAGAACGGCACGCATCTTTCCTTTTTGGATGCAACATCCAACCTGCCACCAGTGATCACGGGGCCAGATCAGCCCTTGGCCAGACAGGAACTGCGAGGCATGGCGAAACTCTTTTTCGACAGGCATCTGCTGGATCAGGCCGGCACGCTTCCCCTGGCCCCTGTTGGTAACGGCGCGTTCCGCTCTGGTTCAGCGCCCCTCCCCTTGCTGTTCCGTTCGTCGTTGACAATGCAGCAATTGGAGACGGTGGAGCCTGGCTTGAAGGAGGTGCCCTGAGCCCAGCTGATAGGGGCTTTCGATGGGCAGAATCGTGAGCAGGCGACCTGAACTGCGTGGCTTCAAACCGCTTCCAACCTGCGGATCAGCGCTGGGGT
>WTGE01000282.1 GCA_011525445.1 Synechococcus sp. CO36386bin_37 | reverse complement strand
CGTCAAGATGGCTTTGTCCTTCCACTTGTTGCCGTCGTTGGTCTTCTTCTCGCGGTCGGCGGATTTGCCTTGATCGCACGTAGCCTTGGTGGACTGGTTAATTCAATTCGCGCAGAACAGTCAAGGCAAGCTCGAGAGATTGCTGAAGCTGGAATGGCAGAAACCCTGGAAAATCTAAACCGAAAATACAATTATCTATTGATCAATTGCTACAACAATGAAAGCGACCAATGCGAAAACATTGTATTTGATCTTGATAAGTCAGAAGCCAGTGAAGATTTAGTTGGCCTGTGGAATGCCCCTCGGTATCCCAGTTCTGTTTGCCCGGGGGATGAGCGTTTGCCTTATCCACAGTTCGTTCAGCCAACGACAAGTCCAAAAGGTGAATACACCATTCTGAGTTATGTGTTTGACGGAACACAGTTTTACGGTGGTAAGGGTACGCTTACGATCAAAGGCATTCGTCTTTCAGACTCGAATCAGGTCCTTGCCACTGCCGTGATTCAGAAGACGTTTGAAGTTAAGCCTAAGAATTGTGGTGCAGACTTTAAGGGTAACGCTAACAACAGCGGCTTTCCCGGCCTTAAAGCCAACAGCATTAAGATGGGAGGAAATGATGTGAGGGGATCAATCTCAGGAAACATCCTCTGCACAGATTGCAAATACAAAGACCCACTCAATCCACAACCAGGGGAAGAACGCGCACTCATCGAAGCGCACCACGACGAAGACATCTCCCAGATTGACGGACATATCTTTATCGGAGAAATAACAGAGCCTGACGTTTGGCCAATTCCGCCAGCCATTAAAGAAATCATTGCGCCAAAAGACCCCACAACAGGGGTCGAAATAATCAAGCCTATACAAGACTTCCTTTTAAACTATGAAGTAATCCCCGAAGAAAATGGAAAGACAAGAAAAAGTAATACTTTCAAGATTACTGCAGGCACCGCACCAAACAGCGCAGGAAGCATCACCACAAACAACAACGGAATGTGTGCGACTGATGTTCCCGACCCAGCTATCGCAGATGGGCAGCCCATCACCTATTGCATTGCATCAAGCATTATTCTCTCCAAGACAGAGCAACTCAAAATTGATACCACCAACGGGCCCGTGAAGCTCTACGTCACCGGCGATGTGGATGTGGGAGGCCAGCGCAGCATCCAGCAAACCCGTAGTGACGGCGTGGACACATCAGCATTTCGCCTCGGTCTGTTCGGCCTCAATCAATCGGAATGCTCGGCAGCACGCGAAAACGACACAACTTTCCAACAGAAAGTATGGCTAGCCGGCGTCTCAAAAACAACCAATGGCGAAGCCCCCAAGGCAGCTAATTTGTTTGCCCACTTCCCCTGCGGACAAGTGGGCATCAAAGGTGGCGCCCAAAGCGAAGCGGAATGCAATACGACAAACCCCTCCATCACCCCCGAGACTGCAGTTGAAGACGAGATACCTTACGGGGATTGTGGCGGCGGAGACATCCGTGGCGTGGTCTGGGCAGAGAGATGGGAGGGATCAAAATCAACGAATGCCCAGCTTGTAGTTCCTCCGAATGCCGCCGATGATGGCCTGAAACATCAAGGATTTGAATACAGCATCAGCGTCAAAGACTATGTAGCTGTAGGAACAAATAGCTGGTTTGGCTTTGGTGGATTCCTGGGTCGATGAACAAACGAATATTAAAAGATGGAGGCTTCAGTCTTGTAGAGCTAACCATCGTCGTTGCCGTTGTTGGGATTCTCAGTGGCCTTAGCATTGTGACCTTTAGCCAACAACTCAAAAAAGAACAACTCAAGGCAGACTCCCGTGAAGCCATAAGCTGGATCAGAGCCATACAAAGCAAAGCCATTCAACAAAACAAGATCTGTGAGATCACATTCAGCAAAGAACTCAACACGGCAAGTCAAACGGAGGAGTCTGAATCCGACGTTACTGCTGTTGATCGATGCACAGGCATCAGCCCCTACACGATGGAATCAGCGATTCAATCCCTAACTCCAGATCCGTACAGCAGCAGCACATGCCTGCTGCCCACCAGCATCGATGCTCTTCGCATCACATTTACAGCACGCGGCACCCTCCCCTGTGGAGGTGAAATCCGCCTGACCAGTAAAGACAGCGCAACGACACGATGCATCAACCTGATCGCGCCACTGGGGGTAATCAGGGAAGGCCTTCTCAAGCAAGGATCGGGATCATGCGATTACACAAGCGCCCACTAAAGACGGGCTTCACACTTGTTGAGCTGATGATCGCCTCCGTAATCGGTGTGCTCACAGCCACCGTGGCTGGGCAAGTGATGCTCAACCACCTCGAAACCAGCGAACGTGTTGAGGCGTACCAGCGCCAAAGAGAAAATTGGACACGAGCCTCTGGCTTTATCGAAGCCGAAGTCGCACTTTCCGAGTCAATCGTGACGGACCCAAGCAAAGTCAGCATCCCACCCAGCTGCCAAGCCATCATCAATGATCCGCAAACACAGTTCCGATTTGCACTCAACCTTCGCCAAGACGTCTACCAATCGATTT
>WTGE01000059.1 GCA_011525445.1 Synechococcus sp. CO36386bin_37 | reverse complement strand
TGGTGCTGTTTACACCTCTTTTTTTACTTCCCGGTCCGCACTGGTTTGGTCTGAGCTGGGGCTATTGGGCTCTGCTGGTGATGACCTTTCTCGAATCAGTCCTCACCCAATTTTTCGCGCCAGCAGAACAAGCTGCAATCCCACTGCTTGTGCCAAGAGAACACCTTCTGGCCGCCAATTCCCTTTATCAAGCCACAAGCATGGGAGCCACAATTGTTGGCTTCGCCTTAGGGGATCCCATCCTTCGAGGGCTTAAACATCTGTTCCAAACAATCGGCCTCAGCGGTGGCGAATTTCTGCTCCTGCCGTTCTGTTACGGCATGGCAGCCATCAGCCTGAGCACGATTCAGATGCCTGAGCCTCCCAGAAAGAAGAACAGCGATTCGGTTTTGAAGGAAGTGATCGCCGGTTTCAAGGTGCTGCGAGAGCAGGCGTCCGTCCGCGGAGCCATGGTGCATCTGGTGCTCCTCTACAGCCTTTTAGCAGCGCTTTATGTGCTGGCAATCAGTCTGGCGTCCGCCATTCGAGGACTTGGCCCCACTGGATTCGGCACCCTTCTGGCGATGAGCGGGTTAGGAATGGCCATTGGCGCGGTACTCGTCGCCCAGCTAGGACACCGCTTCAGTCGTCGTCACCTCGCCGCGGGTGGCCTCGGCTCCATCACTTGGAGCCTGGTCATGCTCGGGCAATTGCGCGGCAACCTCAGCTTCACCTTGTTGCTCTGTTGCCTCCTTGGTGTGGGTGCCGCCCTCGTGGCGATTCCAGCGCAGACAACAATCCAAGAAGACACGCCTGAATCGCAGCGTGGTCGTGTGTTTGGACTTCAGAACAACCTGATCAACATCGCACTGAGCTTGCCACTCGTCCTCGCTGGTGCCTTGGTCAGCAGCATCGGATTGCTCCCCGTGCTCTGGGCACTCGCAACACTGGCTCTTGCTGCTGCACTTTGGGAACGCCCCTGGGAGCGCTGCTAATTTCAGATCCGGCTACGAGACGTTGCCAGTGGCCCACATTGCCTGGCTCGGGAAAAAAACTCCGTTCTGCGGCAACGTCACCTATGGGCTGTGCACCACGGAGGCCCTCAAGAAACGTGGCCATCAGACAAGCTTCATTCATTTCGACAACCCAGGAGCCCCTGGCTGCGGCAACACCTCCTTGCTGGCCCACGACCCCGACGTAAGCCTTCCTTACCTCGTGAAGTCTCAGGTGTACACCATTCCTTCACCGCGAGCGCAGAAGGAATTACGTGAATCGTTGGAGAGGCTCCAACCCGATGTGGTGCATGCCAGCCTCACGCTGTCCCCTCTGGATTTTCGACTTCCAGAACTCTGCCAGGCTTTGGGCATTCCACTGGTCGCCACCTTTCATCCACCATTTGATGCAGGATTGCGAAATCTCACAGCTGGCACACAACAGCTCACCTACCAGCTCTATGCGCCGGCGCTCTCCCGTTACGACCGTGTCATCGTCTTTTCAGATCTACAAGCGGAAGTGCTGAACCGCTTGGGAGTTCATGAGAAGCGCCTTGCCGTCATCCCCAATGGCGTCGACCCCGACCGCTGGTCAGGGGCTCCAACCCATCCTGCTCCGATCAGTGATGAACTGCATGCCGTCCGTTCACGCCTCGGCGATCAGCGCGTTTTTTTGTACATGGGACGAATCGCAACAGAGAAAAACGTGGAAGCGTTACTGAGGGCCTGGCGTCTCATCCAACCGAAGGGCTGCAGGCTGGTGATCGTTGGTGATGGCCCGCTGCGCAGCAGCTTGCAAAATGTCTACGCCAACGGGATCGGAGACCTGCTGTGGTGGGGCTATGAAGCCAACCTCAAGACACGTATCGCCTTGCTCCAATGCGCCGAAGTGTTCGTGCTGCCCTCCCTCGTGGAAGGGCTTTCCCTGGCGTTACTGGAAGCCATGGCCTGTGAGTGCGCTTGTGTGGCCACAGATGCAGGTGCTGATGGTGAGGTGCTGGCAGGTGGAGCTGGCATTGTGCTCAGCACGCAAGGAGTGACCACACAACTCCGCACACTGCTGCCCGTTCTGCGTGATCAACCCCTGCTCACTCAGGAACTGGGAAGACGGGCCCGCGGCAGGATTATGGAGCGCTACAGGATGGTGTCCAATATCGATGCACTGGAGGTCCTCTATGACTCTCTCATCACTCCAGGAGCAGTTGTCGTCTGAAGCAGCAAAAGGACGATCTATCTGGCCATTTCTCGACCATGGTGCGTCGCCGCAATCACGGCTTCAATCAACGCCGAACGCAAGCCTGATTTCTCAAGGTGACGCAAGGCCGCCATGGTGGTTCCTCCAGGGGACGCAACCATATCCTTGAGTTCACCAGGGTGAAGCTCTTGGTCTTGCAACAAAGCCGCGGTGCCAGCAAGAGTCCGGTGTGCCAGGTGATGGGCTTGAGCCCGGGGCATTCCGACGGCAACCGCACCATCGGCCATTGCTTCAGCGATTAAGGCCACATAAGCGGGTCCGGAAGAGGTGAGCGCAAGAAAAGCGTCGAGTCGATCCTCTGGAAGGTCC
>WTGE01000168.1 GCA_011525445.1 Synechococcus sp. CO36386bin_37 | reverse complement strand
CATCACTTAGGGAAAGGTTATTACAGGAATCACGCACTCCCTGGAGATCGTTAAGGCGCTTGCTCTGGCTCGCTCTCTTCGCTTCCGGAGGGTTGGGTTTGTTCATCATGACCTTCAGGGTTGCTGCTGGCAATGAAGTCGTCCCCAGTGACTTCGTCATCCAGGTTGCTGCTGTCGTTGTGTTCGGAAGCCTGCTCTGGTTCGATCGAAGCCGTGAACCGTGATTCAGAGGCTTTTAAGTCGATAGGTTTATCAATGTCTTGTGATGTATTGGGCTCATCTGCTGATGGACCTTCGTCGACGCCATCGAGGTGCTGTTCTGTTGTTTTGGTTTCAAAAGCTTGGGCCTGTTGTGCAGCCTCAGATGGCTTGGGTGCAGAAGTGTTCCAATCCAGCTCGCTCAGGCGAAGGGTATTGAAGCCAAGTGAAAACCTTGATTTCAAGAGTTCTTCGTGACTCAGTGCAGCAGAAGCATCAATTGAGGGCGTTGACCGCGTGAGTAGCCAGATTGCCTGGACCAGCTGATGCCATTGCCATGTGATAACCGCCAGCAAGGGCGTTGCGATGAGCAGGCTGTTCAGGCGATGTCCATTCTTGAATGGGGAAATATCTGCAACGAGTAAGGAAGATCCATCAATCCACCAGAACACGGCAAGGATCAGGACTGATCCACAAGCTCCCAAAGCCTTCAACAACAGGTTGTCTTGGATTTGGCTGATCTTGCGCTGCCGGATTGTGCGTTTTTCAAGGGACTGACGGACCAGTAAGAGTGATCCCCAGTCAACGGGTCGTTTCCAAAGCAGGATTGTGGGCGCAACCACAGCAATCCCCCAGCAAAGCAGTCGTTCAATGGGGGGGACTGGTCCCAGATCTGAACCTGCCAAAATCAGTCGAAGCAGCTGCAGCTCCAGCGGTATGGCTCCGAACGCCGCCAACTGGAGCCAAAGAAGCGGCTCATGACGTGAGGACATCACGTGGTCAGCTTGCGGCGTTGCGTCACGAGCTTGTAGCCCTCAACAATGTCTCCGTCTTTCCAGTTTGCAAAGCGATCACAACCGATTCCACATTCGAACCCAGTGGCCACATCTTTGACGTCGTCTTTATTGCGTCGAAGAGAATCAAGGTCTCCAGAGAAGACGATTTCTTTCCCTCGACGGACACGCACTTTGCAATTCCGCTGAAGTTTTCCTGTTGTGACATAACAACCTGCTACAGCACTCTTTCCAATGGTGAACACGGCACGAACCTCGGCTTCGCCCAGAGACTCTTCAACCAGCTCAGGTTCGAGGAGACCCTCCATGGCTAGTTGGATATCCTCGAGCAGCTTGTAAATCACGTCGTAATCGCGGACATCAACGCCATTGGCATCAGCAGCTCGTTTGGCACCAGATGCCATTGAGGTGTTGAAGCCGACAATCACGGCACCGGAGGCTGCCGCGAGGTCTACGTCGGTTTCGGTGATCTCCCCTGGAGCAGAAAGCAGGACACGAACTTGAACTTCGTCTTTGGGCAATTGTTCCAGCGAACCCAGAATGGCTTCAACACTGCCTTGAACATCCGCCTTGAGAATCAAGTTGAGTTCTTTGAGTTCACCTTCGTTGGCCTGACCGGACATGGCCGTTAGGGACACACGGCGAGAGGCCATTTGCTGTGCCAGGCGACTGGCGCGGGCATCCGAAGCTCGATCCCCGACAACGGAGCGAGCGGATTTCTCATCCGGATACACCTCAAATTCGTCGCCGGCGGTCGGGACTTCACTGAAGCCGAGAGCTTCTACTGCGCAGGAGGGACCTGCCTCCTTGAGGCGCGAACCACCGTCATCGACCATGGCGCGCACTTTGCCCAGAACGGGTCCTGCTGCCAACACATCACCTGTACGCAACGTACCGTTCTGAACCAGAAGGGTGGCTACCGGGCCTTTGGCTTTATCAAGGTGTGCCTCGATCACAGTGCCCTTGGCGAGTCGGTCTGGATTGGCTTGCAGATCCTCCACTTCCGTCACAAGCAGGATCATTTCAAGCAACTTGTCGATATTTTCACCTCGGATGGCACTGACTGGCACCATCACAACATCGCCGCCCCACTCTTCTGCCAGCAGGTTGTGCTCCGAAAGCTCCTGTTTGACCCGATCGGGTGAAGCCCCTTCTTTGTCAATCTTGTTGATGGCGACGACGACAGGAACTTCTGCCGCACGTGCATGGCTGATGGCCTCCAACGTTTGAGGGCGGACGCCATCATCTGCAGCCACCACGAGGACAGCGACATCCGTCACTTTGGTGCCTCGGGCACGCATGGCTGTGAATGCCTCGTGACCAGGAGTATCCAGGAAGGTGAGTCTGCGCGGAGAATCGTTGTGCTGGATCTCTACCTGGTAGGCACCGATGTGCTGGGTGATCCCGCCAGCTTCTCCAGCTGCGACACGGGCTTGGCGGATCGCATCGAGAAGACTTGTCTTGCCGTGATCCACATGCCCCATCACGGTGACAACAGGCGGGCGACGAATGAGGTGGGCGAGATCCTGTTCTTCGATCATCTCGACGGTCTTCTTGGCCGCCTCCTCGACATCATCCTGAAGGACAGGAACGCCGAATTCTTCTGCCACCGCTTCGATGGTGGGCATGTCAAGGGTCTGGGTGACCGTGGCAATGATCCCTTTGAAGAACAGGGATTTGATGATTTCAGAACTTTCGACACTGAGCATGTCGGCGAGCTCTTGGACCGTGAGGTTGTCCTCAGGGACAACAATCATTTCCGGCCGAACCTGTTTGGCCTCCCGGGCAGCACGAAGCTCCATCGCTCGTCGACGCTGGCGTTGGCGAGCAGTTTCCTTGCGGCGCTTCCGAATCGCAGCAACAGGCTTCGGTGCAGCCTTGTGTTTTCCTTTTGGCTTGGCCGGGCGAGCCAGGCTGGCGGAGAGGACCACGGCCTGCTGTTCTCCGGCGAAGCCGCCGGTTTCTGCAGTGAGCGCATCATCGTTTTCGCCGATGATGTGGACTTTTTGACGCTGTCTTTGCGGGGATTTACTGCGCAACGCCTCAAGTTTGGCGCTGTCATCCCAGTCGGGGCGCCCAGGTCTGCGTTGCCCACCAGGACCAGCACCGGGTCGGTAACTCGGTCGCCTTGGTGCTGATGGAGGAGTGGCTGTTGGCCGTGAAACGGGTGGTGTTGCCTTTGGACTTCCGGGGGAGGCGTCTCCTGGGCGTGTGGCGACTGTTGTGCCGTCGACACGCCTAGGAGGTGGAGCTGTTGGGCGACTATTGGGCTTCTGGAGTTGCATGAGTTCTCCAGGTGCCACAGGCTTACGCATCCCCGGCATGCCACCTGGGCGGGGAGCACCAGACCTGGATCCACCCGGTGAACGGCTCTGTCCATCTCCACGACTACCTGATCCGCTGTTGCCGTCTCTGCGAATGGGCTTGCCGACCAGTTCAAGTGAATTTCCTCCTGCACGTGGTTGCCCCGGTCTCGTTGGCGAATTACCCGGACGCGTGGGAGCTCCTGGACGCTGGGCCCCTGAAACGCGTTGAGGTGTGTTGGCACGCTGGCCAGTAGGTCCACTTGGCCGAGGACTGACGCCTGGGCGCTGTCCAATCTGACGCACTGGAGCGCTGGGAGCAGGCCGCTTGGGCTGAGGCCGTCCCACGAGTTCGGGCTTTGGCGCCGGACGCTGAGGAGCTCCGCGATTCACCGGGGCCTTGGGTTGGGGGCGCGACGCTGGAGCCGATGGGCGTGGACTGCTGGCATTTCCGGGGCGTCTGACAGGTTGTGTGCTCGATGGGCGCACGGGTGAAGGAGTGGGTCTTGCTGCACCTGGACGGGACGGAGCTGCGGGTGGAGCACTTGAAGCTGGGATTGGCCTTGAGGCTTTTGGAGAAGAGGGTGCTGCTGATGTGGGCCTAGGTCTTGGAGCTGGAGCGGATGGCGCCGGCGCGCTTTGCCGGTTCACCGGCTTTTGTGGTGCAGCCTGACGTGAAACAGGTTTCTGAACGATGAGAGGCTTCTCAGCCCCAGGCCGCGCCGGTGCTGAGGGTTTGGATGCCGGTTTGACTAGTGATGGTGCCGCAGGCTTGCTGGGCATGGATGGGGTTGCGGGGCTGGTCGCCTTTTTCACCGACAGAATCGCTTTGCCAGGAGCGGGCTTGGCTGGAGCAGACGCAGCTGGAGTCTTCCCTTTTCTGAGAAGTGAGCGGATTTTGCCGGCTTCTGTTTCGCTGATGGAGCTGCTATGGCTCCTCGCCGCGATGGACAGCTTCTCGGCGGCATCCAGGACGTCTTTGTTCTCCAGGCCAAGGTCCTTGGACAGCTCATAAATTCTGACTTTGCCGCTGCTGGTCATTCAGGTCTCCGGTCGGTCCGGGCACGGTGTGCCTCGGGGCTCCACACAAGTGGTGCCAGTGTTCATCTTGCCTCAACGACTGCAAAACGTGGTTAAGGCAGCCGTTCTTGCAACGCCTTCATGAATTCTTCAGAAATCTGGCAACGCAGAGACTTCTGAAGCTTTTTACGGCGGCGTGCCTCTTCAAAACAGGCCTCACTCGGACAGAGGTAGGCCGAGCGACCCATCCCATTGTCGAGGAGGACCCCGTTCTTGTGGTCGCGAATAACCCGCAATAGCGTGCTTCGGTCAAGCAGCTGACGGCAGGCCACACAGCGACGGAGAACGGGGCGTGACGTGTTCACCGGGCTCCTTCCTCGTCGATCATCTCGTCTGTTCCATCAGGCTCAGCCTGGGAGGGACTGGAAGCATCTTCCTGCGGTTCAGCCTCCATTGATACTGCTTCTTGTTCAGAGGCCTCTGCCGCTGGTTGATCGTCAGCTGCGTCGTAGTAATTCCCCTCCTCTGCGTACTCATCCTCATCCTCAGGGAGGGGGTACAGCTCACGAAGGCGTGCATCTTCCTGGGCTCGAGCTGCTTGTTCCACTGCAAGACGCTCTTCAGCTTCGCGCTGCAAAGCCTCCTCTTCTTCACGCTGAGAGATCAGTTCAGCAACAACAGCATCTTCGGCAGTTTGGTCATATTCCGTTGAATTTTTGATGTCGATTTTCCAACCGGTTAATCGAGCAGCGAGGCGGACGTTTTGTCCCTCGCGCCCAATAGCGAGACTCAGCTGATCAGGCGGAACCAAAACATGGGCGTGTTGTCCTTCAGGATCGACAAGGCGGACAACCTCCACTCGAGCGGGACTGAGCGAGTTGGCGATGTATTGGCTGGCGTCTTGGGACCAGCGGATCACGTCAATTTTTTCACCGCGAAGCTCATTCACCACTTGCTGAATCCTTGAACCTCTGGCTCCAATGCAAGCTCCGACAGGGTCAACTTCACGTTCGATGCTGTCGACGGCCACTTTGGTGCGGGGTCCAACTGATCGAGAGGGTGGATTGGCTTCACGGGCGACAGCAACGATTCGAACCGAACCCTCCTGGATTTCAGGAACCTCATTTTCGAAGAGATAGACCACTAGTCCGGCGTTGGCTCGACTGACGAAAAGCTGGGGGCCACGGCGAGGAACTTCACTCACCTCTTTTAGGAAAACCTTGAAGGTGGCGTTGGCGCGGTAATTGTCATTCGGAAGTTGATCCCGCCTGGGTAGCTCTGCTTCAACTTCAGGACGGCCGAGACCTGAACTCACAGCCATAATGATGGACTGGCGCTCGAAGCGAATCACTCGTGCGGTGAGGACCGGATCCTCAAGATCAGCGAATTCTTCTTGGATCATTCTCCGCTGTTGGTCGCGAAGCTTCTGAGCCAGGACTTGCTTGGTCGTGGCAGCCGCCATACGACCAAAATCTTCTTTCTCAGGAGTTACGTCTAGAACAACGGTGTCTCCAGACTGCGCGTCTTCTGCCACTTGCATCACTTCGGCTAAGGCAATCTGGTGATCTTCACTTTCAACGTCTTCAACAATTATTTTGCTGGCGAGAACTCGATAACCCTCTTCGTCAAGATCAAGAGCTACATCAAAATTGCTGAAATACTCCTCATCAAATGGATCTTCACTGATGCCGAGATACAGCGTGCGCCGATAGCGCTCATAGCCCTTAAGGAGAGCCTCCCGCAGCGCGGCTTCCACGACCTGTGGGGGCAGTTTTTTTTCTTCACTGATGTCTTCGATCAGGTTGCTGAGGCCGGGAAGAAGAACGAGAGCCATCGAGGACGAGAATGTAAATCTGAGAAGGAGAAGTGTTTGATAGAGAAAGAGTTGAGGTCAGCCTGTAGGACTGCTCAGTTCAACAGAGATGACCGAGCCTCGAGGAATCTGTTTGATTCGCCCGTGAATGCTGATTTTCACGTGGTCCGCTGTTCGTTCTAATAATGTTCCCGAAAGCCTCTCTTCAAGCCCTGAACTGTCGCGGTGAATGATGTCGACTGGATAGCGCCGAAATGTTTGGAAATCCCGATCTGACTTCAGCTGATCGCCGATTCCTGGACTGCTGATCTCAAGGACATAGGCACCCTCAAGAAGGCATGAAGCATCAAGGGCTTGTCCCATCGGTGCACTGAACTCGGAGCAATCATCCAATGTGACGTCGTTCCCGTTGGGACGACGGATTTGGATTTGAACCGTCATGGGATGCATGTGAGCTAAAACATGGATGTCAGCCAGCTCGAACCCATGGTTGATCGCCGTGGTGGAAGCCAATTCCTTCAGATCTTGGAGCAGAGGGTGGGGCAAGAGCAATCCGTGGAAGGTCGGGCATTGGCCCGATGGTTGATGCTGCGATCACCCTCCGCAGAAGAGGAATTCACCAGGCCAGGGAACAATGTAAATGATTGAGCTCTCGCTCTTCAGTCGCAACCTTGTACAGAAATGCGATAGCTGAATCCTGTTGCTCCAGGATCATTGTTAGCGCCAATCCTGAAATTAACCTGGCTGACCGCTTTTCCTGTAGGAGCCTCAAAGGGGCCGAACTGTGCACCGGTTCCAGTTGGTGGCTTCATCGATTCGTTGACCACTCTCAAATGGCTGCCATCTGAAAATTTCAGGAAAGCTTCGATTGGATAAGAACCTGGATTTCCATCAGTCGAATCAGCAGTAAAGAAGAGTTTGTAGGACCTAAACGGCTGGTTCACAACAAAATCAGTGTTCCAGTTTGTTCTGCCTACAGCTTTGCCAATGAGTCCTTTTGGACGTTCCACTCTTTTTTTAACAATGTAAGGCTTTGGGCCGTCTCCGTTACCACCGATCGGCATGAGAAACGTGCAACCTGCTTGAGCTGCAGGCGCGTGGCCCAATATCAACGATGTGCAAGTGGTGCTCGTGCACAAAGCAAGGGCCCATCTCTGGGTTTTGTGTACAAGATGTGACAACTTAGGCATGGTTTTTATGTTGGTGGTCAGGGTGCTTTCACCCCTTGAGATTCCATCTGTTCGACCAGAACATTGACGGGGATTTGAGTGGAAAATCGACATGCGCAGGTTTCGCTTGCTGCAAGAGTTCCGTGTTCCCAGTATTTATTACTGCCATTGCCACCACCGCAAAAACCATAATAATTGCATTGGTCACGACAGAGCTGTGTGCCTTGCTTCATATCAGATAGTAATTGTTGAAACGTTTCTGTCTGTGAGGCTTTTACAAGTGAGACATCTCGAATATTCCCTAAATTGAAGAGTCCGTACTTTTTGGTCTCAACGGATAGAAGTTCAGGATCAAAAGTTGAAAAGTTGCCTGAAGAATCTACGCTTAGAATGGAGAAAGGTCGATTCATTTCGTTTTGAAGCAATCTTTGTCCTCCTATAATCATCTCCGTGATTTGATCAAACTCGCGTAAATGAATTGGAAATCCATCCTTCGCGTTACAGTCCCAGAAGGTTTTTAGGAAATAGTGATAATTCTTTTCTTGGCTTAAGCCTTGCATTGAGGACTGAATGTTGACACCCTCTTGCTCTTCGACATTGAAACCTATCTCGTGAATGCCATGGTCGCGGAAGAAGGTATACATCCTCTCCGGGGCTTTCATCGCTTCAGCGGTTAGTACAGCGATTGCATGGATTGGAATGTTGTGTTTCTGGAGTTTTTCTATGCCGCGCATTGTGAGGCTGTGAGATCCGCAGCCATTACGGAAGCGGCGATGGGAGTCATGAATGTCTTCCGGACCATCAATGCTGACTCCCACAACAATTCGATTACGAATAAAACATTCACACCAAGCGTCGTTGATGAGTGTGGCATTCGTTTGAAGGTGTTGTTCAATTTGAACTCCTTGCTCCTGCAGTTCAGACGTTTGTTCATGCAGGATGTCGCTTGCCTCGTCATAAAAACTGCATGGCAACGTGAGAGGCTCGCCTGCATGCCAAAGAATGGATAGGTGAGGTCCCCAAAAGGGGCTTTCAAAAACTCTCCTGAGCAGGGTTGAAAACTGATTGAGATCAAAGACTCTTCTTCGTTGCCGATCAGGCAAGTAGCAATAGCTGCAATCAAGATTGCAGAGAGACGTTGCCTGAATCACAAGCAAGCCGATTGGTCCGTAGTCAGCGTGATTCACCAATTGGCGAAACCTGCTCGATAGCCATTGGCAAAGCCGCGACTGCCTCCGCCATTGGCGAAGCCACGGCCGCGGCCTCCACCGTTCCCCCAAGCTCGGCCGCCACCGTTGCCCCAGGCCCTAGCAATCAATGGGTTGTTATTGCTTTCAACATTAAATTGAGCCCTGACGTGATCGGACAGTTTTTCGATGCGTTGTTCCAGATCGTTTGATGTGTCAGGTTGACTGAGGACAGCCGAGTGAGAGGCATCAGTCAGTACTGCGCTTGAGGCAAGAACAGCCGCGATGCTGAGCAAAGTGGTTTTGTACATGAATGGAATCAGGCGTTAAGGAATGAAAAACTTGGGGATCAAGAGCCTTTGGTTAGTTCCGCTGTCGTTCCAAGAACGATGGCGAAGAAATCGCTGATAATTTTTTCGTTTAGTCCAACTGAACTGCCTGGTCCAATCCACTTGTTGACAGCAGAACGTACAGATTTGTTGTTATCAACGTAAGCAGTCAACATGCGTCCGATGGCAAGGTTGCTGTAATTCAGAAGACGCGGAGTGGTGTTCGTAACGACACAACCCACAGCAGATCTGGCGTAGGGGAAGGTCGGAACAAGAGAAGCGTTTGGCGCTGTGGCTTGACGGTTGGCTTGTAGCCAAAGAGTGTCTCCACCGAGAAAATCAACGGTTCCATCTTTGAGGCCGCTGAGAGCGTCCTCGGGCGTGGTGAAGAATTTAAATTGCGCGTCGCTCACGGATTTCGCCAATACCGTTGATGCTGCACTTCCTTTCACCACTCCGATGGTTTGGCCTTGAAGGCTTTTGGGAGTGCCAGTGCTTCCCTTCGGTGCAAGGAGGCGAACTCCACTTGTTGCAAAAGGCAGGGTGTAAGTCAAAGTCCTTTGACGCTCCCAGCTGAAGGCAACTCCGCAGGCAATGTCAGCTTCGCCAGAACGGATTTTGTCAACACCATCCTTGGCTGATTGGATGGGGATCGGTTCAATCACGATCTTTTCAGATTTGTTTTCTGGAGACGATTGCAATTGGTCACGAATGGCATTGAGGGCGACAAAGGAAAGACCGTCATATTTGCCGTTGGTTTCATCGACCATGGGCAGGGCGTCCCCGATGACCACCGCCCTTAGCTTTCCAGTCTCAAAGACACTGTTGGTTTGACCTGATGACCGTTGGCCAGCCAGCGAACCAACCGAAGTGAGCACGATGAGGCCTGTGGCGGCCGCCTTCATCAAGCGCATGTCGTTCAGGACAATAAAACTTAAGTGTAGTAATAGTCACCGGCTACACATCTGACCTCTGTTTTTTCTCGAGATTGCACGATTGGGATCATGGATCAACCGCTGAGTTGCCCAGCTCAACAGATTTGATGTCTTCGTAGCGATCACCAGGCTGTTCGATCCCCCTTCTCTCAGGGTCCTGATTGATGCACATCCGTTTCTGTTCATCGGTCCTGAGGTATTGACACACACGAGCCCAAAGCTTGCTGCGGCTTCCTGTGGCTCCACGGCTGAAGACCACTTCATTGCTCTGATCAGCGTTGCTGTTGATTTCGATCTGACAGAGGTCGCATCGGAGTGGCTGGTTGATGGTCATGGCAATCGAAGGATGGTGAGAGAGCTCAAAATTTTGTGGTCCTGTTTCTGAATGTGATGTCAGGACTGGAAAAAAAGACTGAGATACTTCAATTCAAAGCGTTGACGTCGCCAATCGCCTGAGTGTTGCGCTCGACGACAACTCGAATCGCTGGTTGGAGACCACTAGCGTGGTGTCGACTACACGCTCACGATTCTTGGCCGCTGGAATGAAGGTTTTGCGAGCATTTCACAGCTGTTTTCTGACAGCCCTAGCAATTGTTTTGTCGTGCGGAGGGCTCCCCGCTCATGCGGCTGATCTGTCATTTACGGCTGAGGGTCACAGTTTTGTTGCGAATGCAGTTCGTCGAGTGGCGCCATCGGTGGTGCGAATTGATACGGAACGCTTGATCGAAAGGCAGCCGTTTGACCCGAATTTGATTGATCCTCTTCTTAGAGATCTGTTGGGCGAACCTGGCTATGGCATCGGTCCGGAACGGCAGAGAGGTCAGGGATCAGGTGTTGTCATCGATTCAAGGGGGCTTGTCTTAACCAATGCCCACGTTGTTGACCAAGTCAGCACCGTCAACGTCACCCTCTCTGATGGCGAGCAACGCGATGGCGAGGTGATAGGTCAAGATCCAGTGACTGATCTAGCCCTAATCAGACTCTCTGGCCGCACCTTGCCTACCCCTGCGATGTTGGGGGATTCAGAGGCTTTGGAGGTTGGTGATTGGGCGATCGCTTTGGGCACTCCCTATGGCTTGGAGCGAACAGTCACATTGGGCATTGTCAGCAGTCTTCATCGCAATATCAGCAGCCTTGGATTTTCCGATAAGCGTCTCGATTTGATTCAGACCGACGCCGCGATCAATCCAGGAAACTCAGGTGGTCCGCTTGTCAATGCTGCTGGCGAAGTGATTGGTATCAACACCTTGGTGCGCTCTGGTCCGGGTGCTGGCCTGGGGTTCGCGATTCCTATCAATCTTGCTTCTCGTGTCGCTGATCAATTGCAAAAGGATGGTGAGGTGGTCCATCCCTATCTCGGTGTACAACTCGTTCCGCTAACTGCGCGCATCGCCCGTGAACACAATCAAGACCCCAATGCTCTCGTTGAATTACCAGAACGCTCGGGTGCGTTGGTTCAGGCTGTCCTTCCAGATAGCCCTGCGCAACGTGCTGGTTTGAAGCGTGGTGATCTGATTGTTCGCGCGGCAGACAATGCCATTCATGACCCTGAGGACCTTTTGAAGCAGGTTGATCAATCTGAAATTGATCAACCGCTGCTGTTGCAGATCGTGCGGGGAGGTGGCGATCTTCAGCTTGCAGTGAAACCGGCTCCACTGCCAGGAATGAGTTGACGGCTCTTGCTACGGTCTCGCCCTCATCAAAAATTCGACGATGGATCTCCAGACTCAAATGAAGCAGGCCGTCGCCGAGGCTGCTGTTGCGCAGATTCGCGATGGAATGGTCGTTGGTCTCGGTTCTGGCTCCACTGCTGCTCTCATGATTCGAGGCCTCGGAGAGAGACTGGCATCAGGACAGCTTCGAGGCATCGTCGGAGTCACAACGTCGTTTCAGGGAGAGGTTTTGGCTGCTGAGCTGGGGATTCCCCTGCGTGGATTGAACGCCGTTGAGCGCATCGATCTCGCGATTGATGGAGCAGACGAAGTCGACCCCGCTTTCCAATTGATCAAAGGGGGTGGAGCCTGTCACGTACAGGAAAAACTTGTTGCTGACCGTGCTGAACGATTCATTGTTGTTGTCGACTCCACAAAACTTGTGGAACGCTTGAATCTCGATTTCCTCTTACCCGTTGAAGTATTGCCAGGTGCATGGGTTCAGGTTCAATCCCATCTCAAGTCAATGGGAGGAGCAGCAGACCTCAGAATGGCGGTTCGCAAAGCGGGTCCTGTCGTGACGGATCAGGGCAACCTCGTGTTGGATGTGAAGTTCAACGATGGTATTTCTGATCCTGTTGCTTTAGAGCGAGATATCAACAATCTCCCAGGTGTCCTGGAAAATGGTCTTTTTGTCAATCTCGCCGATGACGTGCTTGTGGGGGAAATCAACGATGGAGTTGCAAGTGTGCGCGCCATGGAACGTGCTTCGTAAGACTCGGGATTGAATACTTGTTACTGAAGACGCATTCGAACCGAATGGGCATGGCTGTGGAGTCCTTCGCTGATCGCCAAGGTTTCCACTGCCACACCGGTCGCTTCAAGGGCTTCTTGATTGAATTCAATCAGTGAGGTGTGGCTCATGAACGTTTCCACGCTGAGTGCACCGCTGAATCGAGCTGAACCGCATGTCGGAAGGGTGTGGTTTGGACCCGCTAAGTAATCCCCCACGGCTTCCGGGCTCCAGGGACCAATAAAAATGGCCCCTGCATGGTTGATGCGGTCGGCCATCATCCTTGGACGCTCCACCAGCAGCTCCAAATGTTCTGGTGCGAAACGATCACTCAGCGTTGCGCAATCCTCCAAACTGTCGCAGATCACAATCAGTCCCCACTGACTCAGCGACTGACGGCAGATGGCTTCACGTGGATGCGAGATAAGTTGACGTTCAATCGCCTCAGGTACGGATTGAGCAAGGTCAGCATCTGTTGTGAGCAGGATGGCTGCTGCGAGTGGATCGTGCTCTGCCTGAGCGAGGAGGTCGGCGGCAACCTGCTCAGGTTTGGCCGTCTGGTCTGCGATCACAAGGACCTCGCTAGGCCCCGCTAAGGAATCAATGCCCACATGTCCGTAGACCGCTTTTTTGGCCAAGGTCACGAAGAGATTCCCCGGCCCACTGATGACATCGACCTTCCTGATGGATTCTGTTCCGTAGGCCAGTGCAGCGATCGCTTGGGCGCCTCCAACGCGATAGACCTCACGAATACCAGCGATGTGGGCTGCTGCGAGAACAGTGGTATTGATTGAGCCGTCAGCGCCAGCGGGCGTCATGATTGCGATTCTTTTCACGCCTGCAGCCTTGGCCGGCACCGCATTCATCAAGACCGTGCTTGGGTAAGCGGCTCTACCTCCAGGGATGTAGAGACCAGCGGCGTGGACGGGACGCCAACGTCGACCAATTTGCTCTCCATGCACTCCGGAAACACTGAGATCACTTGGGCGTTGACGCTGGTGAAAATCCTGGATGCGGCGGTGAGCGAGATCTAGAGCATCACGAAGATTGGCTGGAGTGTCTTTCCAGGCTTGTTCCAAAACAACTGGGTCGACCCGGAGGGGGTTTGGCCGGAATCCGTCAAATTCTTCCGTAAAGCTCATCAGAGCCTGATCCCCTTCCATTTTTACCCTGTCCAGGATCTCTCGAACACGAAGCTCTGCCTCACGCTGAGCGGAACCAGTGGTTCGAGCTGCTAGCCGATCGAGTTCCTGTTCAGCTCGTTGAAACGTGCTGATGCAACGCATGAGTCCGGCGGTCGGACGCTCATTGCTCAGCACTGTCATTCATCAGTCTTCATTCCCTCTCAAGCTACGTGTCCAGGGCACCATCTGCTCAGGACTCTGCAGGTCGGTGGGCTATGGTCAAAGATTGTCGAACTGCAACCCGGCTCTGTGGCCAATAACAAGTCATCGAAGAAGCGCGTCGAAATCGCCGAGCGCAACCGCCTTCAAAATAAGGCCTACAAATCTGCGCTCCGCACTCTGATGAAGCGTTGCTTCGCTGCTTGCAGTGCTTACAGCGAGGCTCCGGGTGATGAAGCAAAAACGAATGTCACATCGAGCTTGAGTGCTGCATTCAGCAAGATCGATAAGTCGGTTAAACGTGGAGTGATGCATCGCAACACGGGGGCACATCAAAAGTCTCGGCTAAGCACGGCTGTCAAGCGCGCTCTCGAGCCCAGCGTTAGCTAACAGTGGTCGTCAGAATAGGACTTGAAGGCGCGTTTCAGGTCCTGAATCCATGGTCACTCCAACCCTGATCGATAGTCACTGTCACATCGTTTTTCGGAATTTTGAAGACGATCTTGATGCCGTGGCCAATCGTTGGAGAGAGGCCGGTGTTGCATCACTGCTCCATGCCTGCGTTGAGCCTTCGGAAATCCCCGCGATTCGCTCCCTGGCTGATCGATTTCCTGAGATGCGCTATTCCGTAGGAGTGCATCCACTCGACACGAAGCACTGGGCCGAAGACACAGTCCAAGTTCTGCGATCAGCAGCCCGTGCAGATTCCCGGGTGGTTGCGATTGGGGAACTTGGTCTTGATCTTTATCGCGACCATAATTTGGATCAGCAACTCTCTGTGCTGAAGCCCCAGCTCGATTTGGCGCTCGAGCTTGACCTGCCTGTCATTGTTCATTGCCGGGATGCCGCCGAGCCGATGCTTGCGGAATTGCGTGAACGGCATTCCAAAGGAGCTTGCCCTCGAGGCGTTATGCATTGTTGGGGCGGTACTCCGGCAGAAATGAAAGCATTTCTTGACCTGGGGTTCTACATCAGTTTCAGTGGAACCGTTACTTTCCCTAAAGCCGTCGAGACTCACAACTGCGCCATCGCAGTTCCTCAAGACAGGTTTTTGGTCGAAACTGACTGCCCTTTTTTGGCTCCCGTCCCGCGTCGCGGCAAGAGAAACGAGCCTGCACTTGTTGCTTCAGTGGCAGAACGTGTTGCTGTTTTGAGGGGTCAAACGTTGAAAGACGTCGCTGATGCGAGTACCTCTAATGCCAGACGTTTGTTTGCCCTTCCCTGACAATGGAGTTTTTGCCTTATACACGGAAGTGTAAGATGTTTAATCGGCCTGGCTGTGGTGCAGATTCTGTGCTTTCAGTTCCAGAAG
>WTGE01000219.1 GCA_011525445.1 Synechococcus sp. CO36386bin_37 | reverse complement strand
GCCCTGGAACAAGCCACTGAAAAGGGTCCCTCCAAGCGGCTTGTGGGCTTGAAATTGAAGGGGCGAGCCATCGCGCGCCACAACTATCCCGTGATTCACAACGGAACTTCCGTTGGTGTGGTGACAAGCGGAAGTTGGTCTCCCACTCTTGAAGAACCGATCGCCCTCGCATTCGTTCCTCCAAACCTCGCCAAGCTCGGCACAAAGCTCGATGTGGAGATCCGCGGGCAGCTTCAATCGGCCACCGTGGTGAAGCGTCCTTTCTACCGTCACACCTAGCTGGGACACAGGCTGTGGGAAACTCGCCTCTCTTCAGGGATACAGCCATGCGCAGCAACGGATGCGGCGACCTGCGCGACACCAACATCGAAGAAACCGTTCGGCTCTGCGGCTGGGTGGATCGTCGCCGCGATCACGGCGGGGTGATCTTCATCGATCTGCGCGACCGCAGCGGCACGGTCCAGATCACCGTCGATCCCGACCTTGGGGCTGAGGCCTTTGCTGTCGCCGAACACCTCCGCAGCGAAACCGTGCTGCAGGTCCAAGGCAAAGTTCGAGCAAGGCCCACAGAATCCCTGAACGACAAGCTGGCCACGGGTGCTGTTGAAGTCCTGGCCAGCTGCATCACCGTGCTCAACAGCGTGAAGGGCAATCTGCCCTTCCCCGTCTCGGTGCACGACGAGGAGAACACGCGCGAAGAGCTGCGACTGCGCCATCGCTTCTTGGATCTCAGGCGCAAACGCATGAGCGACAACCTGCGCCTGCGAGCGCAGACGATTCAAGCCGCTCGTCGATTCCTCGAAAACGAGGGTTTCATTGAAGTGGAAACACCTGTTCTCACCAGATCCACTCCGGAAGGGGCTCGGGATTACATCCTGCCAAGCAGGGTCTGCGGTGGCGAATGGTTCGCACTCCCCCAGTCTCCCCAGTTGTTCAAACAACTGCTGATGGTGGGTGGCATCGAACGGTACTACCAGGTGGCGCGTTGTTTCCGGGATGAAGACTTACGCGCAGATCGACAGCCTGAGTTCACCCAACTGGACATGGAGATGAGCTTCATGGACCAGGAGGAGATTCTCACGCTCAATGAGCGACTCATTGCCGCAATCTGGAAAACGATCAAAGGTATCGAACTCCCTCTGCCGTTTCCACGCATGACCTGGCATGAGGCGATGGACCGTTACGGAACGGACCGTCCCGACACGCGTTACGGGATGGAGCTCACCGATGTGAGTGATGTTGTGGAAGAGATGGGCTTCAAGGTCTTCAGTGGAGCGGTGAAGTCCGGAGGCTCTGTGAAATGCATTGCTGTGCCCGGCGGCAACCAAGCGATCTCCAACGTACGCATCAAACCTGGCGGGGACGTGTTCAGCGAAGCTCAAGCGGCCGGTGCCGGTGGCCTGGCCTTCATTCGCGTGCGTGAGGGCGGAGAGATTGACACCATCGGCGCCATCAAGGACAACCTAAGCGACGCACACAAACAGGAGTTACTGAGCCGTACAGGCGCAGAGCCAGGAACCCTGCTCCTCTTCGGAGCAGGAGAAACACCCACTGTGAACAAAGCGCTCGATCGGGTGAGGCAATATCTCGCTCGGGACCTCGGACTGGTCTCCCCCGACCGGGACAACGACCAATGGAATTTCCTCTGGGTGGTGGATTTCCCGATGTTCGAATTCAACAGCGATGACAACCGTTATGAAGCTCTGCACCATCCTTTCTGCGCCCCGAACTCGGACGATCTCGGCACCGATGCGGAGCAATGGTCAGAGACCTTGCCCGGTGCCCGCGCCCAGGCTTACGACCTTGTGCTCAACGGCCTGGAATTAGGTGGGGGATCCCTTCGGATCCACGATTCCGCACTCCAGCGCGAGGTGCTGCAAACCGTTGGACTTCCCCTCGAGGAAGCCATGGAACAGTTCGGCTTCCTGATCGAAGCCCTCGATATGGGAGCTCACCCCACGGTGGACTGGCCTTCGGGCTTGATCGGATTGTGATGCTGCTGGCCGGAGAGGAATCGATCCGCGACACGATCGCTTTCCCCAAGACGCAGCAAGCGCGCTGCCTGATGACTGCGGCACCTGCAGGGGTCTCGAATCAACAACTTGAGGACTTGCATGTCACCAGCACTTGGGTGGATCCTCTGACAGAAAACACTGACTAGTTTCGGCACAAACCCGAACACAAACCGACGTTTATGAAGACCAAGCGTCCACAATCGAGATGCTTAGTGGACGTCCTTGGCAACTTCGCCTTTTGTCCACCAGCTCCCCATCGACGGGATCAGCCCCGATCCGCTGGAGCGGCGGCAACGATCTCTTGCGTCTCTATTTGCAAGACATCGGTCGGGTGGATCTGCTCACCGCAGAAGAAGAGGTGGTGCTGTCGCGTCTGGTGCAGCAATACGAACGCCTGAAACGCGAAGAGCGTCAGCTTGCCGGAGATCATCCTGCGATCGCAAGACTGCTCTGCTTGGAGGAACTGCAACAGAGGGAAGCCAACCATCTCTCCCACTGGCCCACTAGACACGAATGGGCAAGATCCGC
>WTGE01000036.1 GCA_011525445.1 Synechococcus sp. CO36386bin_37 | reverse complement strand
AGTGATCACGATCCGGACGCCCTTGTTCTTAGCCATAAAGGACGTTGCGCCGCAGAAGCGAAGCGAAATAACAAAGATCAAGCTTACATCTTTGGCTGACAGCATTCATTGCTTTGTCGATTGCAGGGTGCTTCGTAAGATCCCTTTCCGAATGAAACGTTGAAGTGCGGGTCTCCCTCTCCTGGTTGCAGGATCTTGTCCAGGTCAATGAAGCCGCTGAACAACTGGGCGAACGCCTTTCGATGGCGGGATTTGAGGTGGAGGCCATCGATGATCTGAGTCGATTGGCCCAGGGTGTTGTGGTGGGCCATGTGCTCGAACGCGACAAGCATCCCAATGCCGACAAGCTCAGTGTTTGTGTTGTGGATATCGGTGACGCCGAGCCGCTGCAGATTGTGTGTGGCGCCAGCAACGTCAGGGCAGGAATCCATGTGCCTGTCGCCACCATCGGAGCCGTTCTTCCAGCGGTGAACCTCACCATCAAAGCCGGTGAGCTGCGCGGAGTGGCAAGCCAGGGAATGATCTGTTCGCTCGCCGAGCTGGGTCAGCCCACGGATGTGGATGGCATTGCCGTGCTGGATGACCTCCTCGACAGCCTTCCCGTTCCCGGAACGTCCGTGGCTGCTTGCCTGGGTCTGGACGACACGGTTCTGGAGTTGGCGATCACGGCCAATCGGCCGGATGGACTCTCGATGACCGGGATCGCCAGGGAGGTGGCCGCACTCACCGGGGCGCC
The DNA here is from genome assembly GCA_011525445.1 of Synechococcus sp. CO36386bin_37. Next base: position 1,807 of record WTGE01000036.1, on the reverse strand, counting down.
TCTTCAGCTGCCTAAGCCGGTGGCCCCCGGATCGTCTGCTGATTTATCGCCCTCCGAGCCGAGTGCCGCCGCCATGAAGGAGGGCGGCGTGTATGCCCTCACCGAGGTGAGGGGTCTGGACGGCGGGATGACTTCACCAGCGTGGCTTCAACAGCAGCTGCAACGGGCAGGCGTGAAACCGGTGAATGCCATTGTGGACATCACCAATCTGGTGATGCTGGAACAGGGGCAACCCCTGCATGCCTTTGATGTGGATGCCTTGGCACGCCTCTGCGGTGCTGATGTGAAGCCCACTGATTTCGGCCTCAGGCAAGCACGGGCCAAGGAGCCATTCGTTGGTTTTGACGGTCGCAGCCTGGAGCTGGATGAGCGGGTGCAGGTGGTGACCTGTTGTGATCGACCGGTTGCGATTGCCGGTGTGATGGGCAGTGCCGACACTGGAGTCACTGCCAGCACCCGCAGAATCTGGTTGGAATCGGCCCTGTTCACCCCTGCTTCGATCCGCAGCAGCAGTCGTGCCACAGGACTGCGCACGGATGCCAGTTCTCGCTACGAGAAGGGTTTGCCGCGTGAAATCACCTTGCCTGCTGCAGGTCGTGCCCTTGAGCTCATGGCTCAACTGCTCGGAGGCGTGCCAGGCACCAGTTGGCAGTGCTGTGCTGCCGTCGGTCCCGAGCCCGTGGTGACCCTGCGCCGGGATGCCCTCCATCAGCTGCTCGGTCCGCTTGCCTCGGATGGGGATCAGAACGCTGAAATCAGCGATGAACAGATCGAAACGTGTCTGTCGGCTCTGGGCTGCCAGCTCACCTCCTCTGAAGAGGGTTGGATGGTGGTGGTGCCTCCTTCGCGGCGGATGGATCTGCTGCGGGAGGTGGATTTGATCGAAGAGGTGGCAAGGCTGGTGGGATTCGATGCGTTTGAGGCCCATCTGCCCGACCCCTTGTCGCCCGGTGGACTCACCGACCGGCAGCAGGCGGAACGCCGATTGCGTCGCCGGCTCTGTGCCGCAGGGTTCCAGGAGGTCACCTGCCTCTCGCTCACAGGGCCAGAGGCGAACGATCCCAGCCGTATCCCGATCAGCAACCCCCTGCTGGCGGAAACCAGTCATCTCCGCACCGCCCTCTGGCAGGACCATCTCCAGATTTGCCAGCGCAATCTGAAAGCGTCCCAGCCCGGCTGTTGGCTCTTTGAGATCGGCCACGTGTTCCATCCTGCCGATCACAACATCGTGCAGTCCGCCCGTTTGGGTGGGGTGATTTGTGGTGAGAGGCGTCTTTCCCGCTGGGGAACCAGTGGCAAGGCCCTCATTCCCGATTACTTCACGGCCCGTGGACTGCTCGCCAGCGTTTTCAACTCCCTGGGTCTGGAGACGCAGGATCGTCCCCTGTCCGACGATTCCCGTCTGCACCCTGGCCGGGCCGCTGCAGTCGTGGTGGAAGGTCGGTCCCTGGGTTGTTTTGGTCAGCTCCATCCCCTGTTGTGTGCGGAATATGAGCTTCCTGATGGCACCTATCTGTTTGACCTTGATCTCCATCGCCTCCTTGAAGCGGTCACACGTCGCAATCGTTGGGTGCCCTCCTACAAGGCCTTCTCAACCCTTCCAGCGATGGAGAGGGATCTGGCGATGGTTGTTCCTAAAACGCTCCCCGCTGCCGATCTGATGCAAGCCATCCGCAAAGCGGGCAAACCACTCCTGGAAACCGTTGAATTGATCGATCGCTTTGAAGGTGGTCAACTCGGCAGCGATCAATGCAGCCAGGCCTTTCGACTGCGCTTCCGTGGCAAGGACAGCACACTTACCGACGAG
>WTGE01000116.1 GCA_011525445.1 Synechococcus sp. CO36386bin_37 | reverse complement strand
ATCATCGCTTGAAGTAGGCTGTTTGGATTTACTTGTTTTGATGTAGCTGGGTTTATATATCAAAATTCTATGATGGCTATATAATGAAATTTGATCGTCAACATAAACTTTGTGCTGCCGTTTGCAGTGTCGTGGCGCTGGTCCATTCACGCATTAGCTCTGAGCCCTGAAATTGCAGTCAAGAGATGACGCAAGCCTCGCTATCGGTAACTTTGGGATCAACTGCTCAGCATCAGCAACTTGAAGTTGTCTGCAGGAACAGTTGGACGCCCTGGCAGGGAGTTCTCGGAGGGGCGCTGGGGCTCGATTGTTTGGATCGCTCCCTACGGGTAGAAGTGACGAGAACCATCATCAATATCTGGTGTTCAGGACGACTGCAATGATTGGCTTTCCGGGTGAAGCTCGGAAGGACTTAAACGTCTGATAGATGGCTCGCTTCATGATTCATTGGTGTGCTCCCGATCCCACCAACGAGAAATACACCCAAGCGATCGTGGACTACATCAAGGGGGGTAAGCCTATGGATGAATACGCCGGATTCAAAGTGCTGGCTCGTCAGATCCACCCTCATCTCAGTGGAGGCGTACTGCTGGTGGAAGCCGATAACCTTGTAGCAGTGCAGAAGCACACCTATCCCTGGACCAAAGGGCTCGGCGTAACGGCGACGATCACCCCTGGACTTAGCGACGAAGAGTACGTCGAACTGGAGGAGAGTATGACCAGCTGAAAGTCGATCTATTTCAGCACCGAGACACTGCTAGGGGTGATTGATTGGCTTGTGGGAAGGATGGGGCTAGCTGGTTCCTGTGCAATTTCAAACCAACAAATATCCCGCTATGGCTGACCGATTTTTCAAAGGCTCAGCATACTGCCCCTAATCCTTTTTAGCGGAGCTGCATCAATAATCCTTGCTGCTTCTGTAGGGGATGGCACCGGCAGCCATGAAAGCTGTCCAGACGCCATAAGCCAGCCTCAAGTTTCGCATCTGCTGTTTAGATGGTCACCCTGACTGTGATTCGATTGCCGATGACAAGCTAAAGCCGTAATCAGCTCAGAGATATGTCCACACCTAATGGCTTCACTTGTTTGGACATGGTTGAAGCTCCGTTCTCTACCTGAGTCAGCAGCAGCCCGGCTGCAACGATTAAATGACTGCGTTGCCGGTTGGAAGCTCGATCACGTCACGGCTAAGCAACATATTGGCGGGACGCCACTGCGTGATGCCGCTGACCCTTGTGCCACAGCGCATGGAGCTGCTCTTGAAGTAGGCCTGAGCCCCCAATGGGGAGGATCCCGTACCACTAATCATTGCTGTCCTTGCAGGGGCGTTCACTCCGCTTCAACTTCACCCACATCGCCTTCTCAAGCGTTGTGAGTTTTGGAAGGGTTTCGTTGAGTACCTCGAGGGCACGAGACTTCGCATCTCGGATATACCGCGTTGTCCGGTCGAGTTCGTCAAATGCCATCAACAACAATCAGGTTTGACCAACAAGTTAAAAACTCCGATGATGTCGTATTGCATCAAGTGGCACATATTGGTACCACTTGCAGCTGCACTGAACGGTCAGGATGCACTGGCGGAATGCTGATTGGATGTGTTATTCAGATTTTATGGACACCGAATTACTCCAAGAATCTTGGGACAAGCTGATTCAACGTGGTTACACGTTGAATTGTCCTGCTCCTGAAGTCGTGAACATCATCACCCCGACGGGCTACTCAACTCAGATTCGATTGAAGAGACTGCCCAGCTACGCCCGGTACGTGCGTTGATGTCCACTCTTCTCTTGTTCCTCAGCTGGCGCAGCCCCTCGATCGGTTGAGCTGACGGTCACAGCAGCCGTCAACCGAATCAACGCTGTGGGCCTGCGGAGCCGCGAGACAAGCTGTGTTGTCCCCTAGGGGCTAATGATCCATCGCCACGGGCGAGGCATCACACCCCTGGCAGAACTGGAGACATGATCCCGATGTTCACTTGTAGTTCGCTGGCAAGAAGCAGCAGCCTGATCAAGCTGCGTTTCCTCTGAGTTCCAGACGATGTTCTGCGTTGAACGAAGCGACGGCCCCGACCAATGGGTTCGAGAACTTTGCTTCAAAACGGAGTTCAAGGCGTTCGTCGATGCCCGCGCCAAATCGCTTGTTTCGAGGAACGTCTCTATCGACTCATGTATCAAAACCCGGGCAGTGGCCTCTCGGGCGAAGTACTCAAAATCTCCAAAGGGAAGGCTCTCTTGGATGCCGATGATCGATTCGTTGGATAACCATTTAGCCAAGCTTGGGTGTGAATCGCTGCCATCCTCAGCGCATGAGAAAGCTCCTGCTCACCAAGCCGCACGCAACCCGTCGAAAACTGATGTAGCACTGTCACGGGGCATGGGCGCGTTGGATGTGGTCTGACGAATCGCTTTGACGCGACTGATCCGCCATCGTCTGAATCCGAAGTTTGCAATACTCGTCTGCATGCAGACCCAAACATGATCTACAAAAAAATGACCACTGTCTTGGTCTGGTTGGCTTAAGGCCTGGCGGTGACCTCGCCGAACT
>WTGE01000473.1:1243-2551 GCA_011525445.1 Synechococcus sp. CO36386bin_37 | reverse complement strand
CCGGCTTCGGGTCGATCAAATCCGGCAGGCCATCACCATCGGTGTCCGGCAACTCGCCAACATTCGGCAAGTCGATGCCAATAAGATCCGGCAACTCATTGCCGATCAGATCCGGCAAATCGTTACCAATCAAATTAGGCTCGTCATTACCGGGCTTCGAGCATTCACCATCGACAAAGCTTTGACCCTCTGGACAGAACGATCCTTCCGGCTGCTCAGTTCCAATCAGACAAAACTTGTCATCAGAACAAGGGACCACAGGGAGAAGCGAACTCGATTCAAGCTCAGGACTTGGATAGTTGAGATCCAAACTATCGCAATCAGGGTCTCCAGGATGCAGACCACAAAAGAGATCTTCCTGCGTCTTCGGCTCAATCATAAGATTGAGTGAGCCTTCGGTCAGATAGCCCTTATAAAGAGCAGGGCCCATAACTGCATTGTCTTCGCCGAGCCCTTTAAATCCGAAACCAGCTCGACCAACACCAGCAATGACCAAATAAGTGTTTTGCGCAAGTTGATTAGCGCTATTAACAACACCATCAATAATCTTCCATTCGCCCTCAGGCTCTTCTGTCGAAGGAGCCGTAACAACCAAGCTACCGCTCTCGAAGATGAATTCTTCATTCACCTTAATAGGCGCATTTTTGACCTTATCTTGCAAGTTCACAACAATGCCACCAGGACTCCCAGAGTTAATCACCCCTGCGCGCAGCATGATGTTGTCTGCTTCAAACGGATTCTCCTGCTCGACGTACATCCGCCCACCCTCGAAAACCTCCACATCCGCAATGCGCTGCTCAAATCCCAGAAAATTCAAGACACCATCACGTGATGCTGTGGTTTTAATATTTTGACTAAAACTAAAATGATTATTGGCTCTTACTTCGCCACCCTCCACATCAAGCGCTCCTTCAAAAAAGTTACGACCAGCAAATACAGTAACGCCTGACTGAACCCTAAATTCTCTAATCGAACCGTTAACTGAATCTTCGCCAGGGCCTTTGCCCAAATCCTTTACAGAACCACCTGTTGAAATAATTTTCTCAGCACTGAGAAAACCATTATTCCCCTCAATCAACCCTCCATTCAATTGGATCAGTCGAAGACTTTGATTTGTCCCATTCAAATCCAAAGCACCATTTTGAGAAATAGTCGTCGTATCAGATTGAGAGCTCAACGCACCATCAACGCCAGCCTGGAGAGTTGCACCCTTCTCAACAGTCGTGGCACCGGAATAGTCACTATCGGTGCCGTAAAGAGTCGTTGTTCCCTCTTCCGCAACCAATCCACCACTACCCGTGAGCTTGG
>WTGE01000473.1:0-1143 GCA_011525445.1 Synechococcus sp. CO36386bin_37 | reverse complement strand
TCCATAACATTCGTTGAACCAGAATAGTCACTATCGGTGCCATAAAGAGTCGTTGCTCCCTCTTCCGCAACCAAGCCACCGGAACCAGTCAGGCTGGCAAAAATCTCACCACCACTTGAAAAAAGACCACCCTCCGTCGACAAAATACCTTCCGAAATCACACCACCATCAAGATTCAAAGCTTTGACCTGCTGCTGCCAATCTCCATCGCCTAATTCAAAAAATCCACGAATGATGTGACTGGATGCTTCACTCAATGCAGAATCATTCAAAGCGATGAGGCTGGCCCCATCCTCAACAACTGTTTCAGCGGTGTAGTTACTCGATCCTCCCAACCGAGTCATGGAACCAGATGTCGTCAGCAACGACGCATTGCCTGTGATCCCAATGCCAGCTTCACCTGTGACAGTTAGTTCACCTTTGTTGGAGATCTGGCTTTCCTGGTCACCAAGTATGGCAATGGAAGAGAAGGTCGCCTCGCCAGTACCGTCTTCACTCTTGGCAGCGGAACTGTCAATAATCACATCCCCAGACTGAACCTGAAGTTCCTGAGGAATATTCTCAAAACCATAACCCTTGATGTCATAGGACCAGGTTCCACCCTGCTGTATCAGATTGTTGAAATCGGTGAGAGACTGAACCGCAAGTGATCCGGAGCCGCCATCTGACGTTCCGAGCACAAGATGATCATCAAGGGTCTGGGAACCTTCAAGAACGACTGCAGCGAGATTGCCATTTTGCAAAGAAACGAAATTCCCTTCAGCCAAGAGATCGGCAAGTTCATCATTGCCATCAGCAGCCGGTGCAACGCTGTTGAAACTGATTACACCAGCACGAAACGTGCCACTTTCAGAGATCGTTAGTGTGTTGCCTTGCAAATTATTGCTCTGCAGCCCGGCGCTCTCCAACAACAAACAGGTTTTATCTGCAGAAACAGTAAAATTGCCGTCGCGATCAAAATTACAACCTTCAAGGCCCTCGGAAGTTTCCCAGTCGTCGTTGTATTTAATGAGGGCAAAGTTTTTCAGAGCACTTCGCTCAAAGCCGGGTGAATGGTCTGGCGTTAGGTTCTGGTAGACATTCATCTCACCAACCCACTCACGCCCATTGAAGGAACCAATATCACCACCATCGATCACTGCT
>WTGE01000425.1 GCA_011525445.1 Synechococcus sp. CO36386bin_37 | reverse complement strand
ACCAGTCGTGCCAGCCGTGATAACCGCAAATGGCCACCGTGTCTCGCCCTGTGGCTGCGCGGGCAATGCGTATCGCAATGGCATTCGCCTCTCCACCGCTGCGAGCGAAACGAACCATGTCTGACCAGGGATGCATTGCCACCAGCCGTTCGGCCAGCCACACCTCCTCGGGGCAATTGAGGGTGCTCATGTTGCCGGCAGCCACAGAGGCTGCAACCGCAGCATCAACCTCGGGGTGGCCATAGCCAAGCAGATTCGTGCCGATTCCCATGATGCTCATGTCAATGAGCTCGCGGCCATCGAGATCCCAGACACGGCAACCCTTCACGCGTGAGAAATAAGCCGGCCACTGCTCCGGCAGGAACATCTCCGACCGTTTGGAGAGAAGCATGTTTCCCCCAGGTATTACCCGCTTTGCTCGACGCCACAACTCCTGCCCTTTTCCCTGACTCATGGCCAGCGACTGCGACTGCGGCGAATCTTCAGAGAGGGTCTTTAAAAATCCTTCATTGCGCACTGTGGCAAGGTTGCGGCCAGCCAGCTCGGGATGCCGTTCTAAGTGCTTCACCACAGCATCTACTCCGAAGGCTGGATCCTGGGGTTCAAGGGCTGCGACTATGTCGCGCACCACCTCCAAATCCACTGGATCATCTACGGTGACGCGGAAATAAGGACGTATCGGCTGATGCTGGAAGTGCCCCCAACGCAGGGCAGCATCATCGCTGCGAAACCAAGGCGTTACGTGCTCCCGCTCCGACGGTAGCGACGCTTCTCGAGCGGCACGCTCTAGCAGCTCGGCGCGGAACACTTCGGCGTCAAAACCATCAGGGACACTCAGCCGCTGCTCATCTGCGCAGTTTGCCAAATAGTCCCAACCGCCTGTTGTAAATGCCTCAACCAATTCATCAATCAAAACTGGGTCGCTGAGAGGACAATCACCGGTAAGACGAACAACCGTTGTCGCCTGCTCATTGGCAGCGCAGGCACGGAAGCGCTCGAGTACATCTACCAGGTTGCCGCGGAAAACTGTGAAGCCTGCTCTAGCAACCACATGTGCCAAAAGGTCGTCCGAGCTGTCATTCGAAGTCGCGAGCACTAAACGATCGACCCGAGTACAACGTCGCAAGCGCTCCAACTGGTAAAGCACCATCGGCTTAGTGAATATTTGCAAGAGAACCTTGCCAGGCAGGCGGGAGGACGACGTACGTGCTTGAACAATGGCGACAACTGACATCAGCTTAATCGAACGTCATGATGAAAAAAGCAAGCAACCAATTGAATATTCAGACATTAATCGAATCAAGATTTCAGTATCATTATTTGCGTCATTTTATCTTCTCAAAAAGAAGAAATTGCCAAGGCAAATAGACTGGACCACTGAATTGGGAATAATCTGACCAGTCGGTTTTAACTGTGTAAGTGCCGCGCTTCCCTCCACCAGGCCTAGGAAGAGGCAATCCGATATCGAATGGCTCAACAGATCGCAATGAATAGCCCTTGGACTGCATAAAATCGGCCGCACAAGGAAGAGAATGTATATTAAAATCAGCATCTGGGTTGTCGTCATTCATATCGCTTTCTTTGTCACGAATATGAATCAATACATCAAGAGGTCCATCATAGAACAGCGAATTAAATGCTATCCATTCAGGCTCTAACTCCACCAAATAAGACGCCGCATCACTAAAATTCTTTTGAGTGCACAATGAATGGACCGAGATTACTCCAGTGATATTTTTATTGCAGTTTTCGATTATATCCAGAGGCCTGGTCCAGTCGCCATAAGCCACAGACATATTTTCGGGGCAGCAACCTGGATTTTCTAAGAAAAAAACATTATTAATCCATTCAACAAGTTCTAAATTGTAATCTATGCCCAAAAAATCTGTGCCCGGGAAAGATTTAGCAAAATACGCAAGTCCACTTCCACCACCTGTACCCATATCTACAACTAATTCATCATCTGAGGACTTGAAGCAGCCATTCCTTTGCAAAAAGGAAGAAAATGCTTGAGTGGAATACTTTGGATTAAAATAATCTGAAATAACATAATCTTTAACATGATCGTAGTAGGGGACAACAGTATTTTCGCTCATAATTAAACGAATAGTTGATTTGCCAAAATAGCAGTTCTGTCAAGTGGGACGCGTGCCGGTCAATGGCAAACCTGAAGTAGTTAAAAGATCTAGAAATCTAGCTGATACGCGAACCTGCAGCAATATTAATCTGTCGACTAATGTCCAAGCACAGACAAAATAACCATCTCCAAGCCAAAATATCAGCAAAGGCCTTGACGATATCCCTTGGCACCGGAGAGCCTCATAAGACATCGACATCTCAGTCCGCTAGGGAAGAAGCATGTTGCCCACTGAGAACACCCGCTTGGCATAGCTACAAAACTACTGCTCCTGTTTCTGAGTGATCGCCATGAGCTGACCCTGTGCTGCACATTGAGTCAAAAACCTGAAAATTCCGACCATGACTCCAGAGCCGCTACGAGCTCGGGCATCACCTCAAAAATTGACAGGATTATCCAAACTGAGTATGAAGTAAGT
>WTGE01000037.1 GCA_011525445.1 Synechococcus sp. CO36386bin_37 | reverse complement strand
CGGCGGCATCGTTGCGCTGAATACTGTTGTTGATGGGACTGCCGCCAACGAACTCACCAGTTTGTTTTTGGAATGTGTCGTGGCGCCTGGATTCAACCAGGAGGCTCGTGAGATTTTGGCTGCCAAACCCAACCTTCGCCTGCTGGAGCTAGCTCCAGAAGCCATTGATGCTGCACCACACGATCATGTCCGCAGCATTCTTGGAGGCTTGCTTGTTCAGGACCTTGATGAGCATCCGATCGATTTCTCCAACTGGACAGTGGCAAGCAAGCGCCAGCCGACAGACGCTGAATACGACGATCTTCGTTTTGCTTGGCAGCTTGTGAGACACGTGCGTTCGAACGCGATTGTGGTGGCCCGTGATCGGCAGAGCCTGGGTGTAGGAGCTGGACAAATGAATCGGGTTGGTTCGGCCCGACTTGCTTTAGAAGCTGCTGGCGAGCAAGCCGTGGGTGCTGTGCTCGCCAGCGATGGCTTTTTCCCGTTTGATGACACCGTTCGCCTTGCTGCACGCCATGGCATTAAGGCTGTGATTCATCCGGGCGGGAGCCTCCGCGATTCTGATTCGATCAAAGCTTGTGACGAGCTTGGATTGGTCATGGTGTTGACCGGCCGCCGCCACTTTCTTCACTAGGAGTGTGAACTCCTAGTCTCGTGTGATTAGTCCACTCAATGCACTGACCCATGACTTTGCCAGCTTTACCCTTCGCTGCCAGCTTTCTGCACCCGCTGATGATGTGGGTGCTGTTAGCGGCAGGTGGTTATTCCTTGTTTCTTGGCATCAAGGCTAAAAAGGTTCGGACCGGGACTCCAGAGCAGCGCAAAGCTCTCCTGCCGGGAAAATTTGCTCAGCGTCATTACCGATGGGGAAGCGTAATTCTCGCGGTCATGGTCACCGGAATGATTGGTGGGATGGCGGTGACTTACATCAACAACGGCAAGTTGTTTGTGGGTCCCCACTTGCTGGTGGGCTTGGCCATGACAGGCATGATTGCCTTGGCAGCAGCGCTGGCTCCATTCATGCAACAAGGCAATGTAATTGCTCGAAAAGCTCACGTGGGACTCAATATGGGCATGCTCACTCTGTTCCTTTGGCAAGCCGTGAGCGGGATGGAAATTGTGAACAAAATTTGGGCCAATCGCTAAGTACGTTTAAAACGCTGCCCGCCGTCTTGGTGGGCAGATTAGTCCGTGACTTGCATGAAAATCTTCCTGTACTTTCCAGGTGAGGCGTCTTGAAATTTGGCGCACGATTTGGCGCAAGAGGTGATCTCCGCTGGACTGAACCAGTCCAGCTGGGAGAAGCGTAATCATTTTGGGAAGATGGATCCACACAGAGAGATCGAGATCCCAACTGACGGACGTGATCTCCTTAATTGAATCATTTGCACTGTTGTCTTCCAGGCTCAGGTTGGCTTGGAAATCAACGTCATAAAGCTCTGCGAGTGCGGGATCTTGATTGGTTAGAACGACAGTTGTAATGGAGTAATGACCCGCGTTTTGCGGCAGGAGTCTCAATCCGATTGTGGGTTCAACTTCAAAGCCGAAATTGCCGAATCTCCCAAGAGTGAGGGCATAGGCCTGATCATCAATGGCGGTGACGTCCATGGGGGCTGCACAACGGCGAAACCAACCTTCGTGGCGATCGAGATAGGTGCTAACGGTCTGAAAGTCGGCATGCATATCCATGCGATCACGAAATTTGCTGCGATAGCAGCGCACTTGACGGCTGTCGCTACCGCGCAATGTGTCGGTTGAGGGTCTCGTCAAGAGCAGCACTGATGCAGGTCCCCGGTTGGAGATGTCTCCATGATGAAGCAATGTAAAGCAATATGGATTTTAGTTTTCGCTCAGAGCGATCAGACTTTGGATGACATGTTCCACCACCCGATCCGGAGTGGAAGCCCCAGACGTAATACCAACGGTGACTGGGCCGTCAGGCAGAAAGCAGTTCTCCACTGTGAGCTCTTCTCTTAAGGGCTTGTGCTCAATCGAATTGTCTAAGCGGATGCGCTCTGGGGTATCGATATGAAAAGAACGGATTCCTCTACTTACAGCAATTTCCTGTAGATGGGTGGTGTTTGAGGAGTTGTAGCCCCCAATGACAACCATGAGGTCAACAGGCTCGTCCACGAGTGAAAACATGGCGTCTTGTCGTTCCTGAGTGGCATCGCAGATTGTGTTAAACGCTAAAAAGTGTTTGTTCAGCTCTGCGGGCCCGTATTTTCTCAACATGGTGCGTTCAAATAAGCGCCCTATCTCCTCGGTTTCGCTTTTGAGCATGGTGGTCTGGTTGGCCACTCCCAATCGCTGGAGATCGCGATCAGGGTCAAAACCTGGAGAGGAGGCTTTGGCAAATCGTTTCATGAAGGATGCACGGTCTCCAGTCCCGAGGATGTAGTCCGCAACAAGCCGCGCTTCCTCAAGATCTAAAACCACAAGATATGTTCCAGCAAATGAGCTCGTTGCCAGAGTTTCCTCGTGTTTGACTTTGCCGTGAATGATGGAAGTGAAGGATTGCTTTTTATGTTTTTCAACGGTGGTCCAGACCTTTG
>WTGE01000199.1 GCA_011525445.1 Synechococcus sp. CO36386bin_37 | reverse complement strand
CCGTCCAGTAGCTCGCATATACACCAACAACGCTCGACAAAATGCTGCTACCGATCGCTAGCCAACTCATCCTGTCGAATCGATCTGTCAACAAGTATGCCGTTGCTCCTGGAGTCACCAACATGGCAACAACCAAAATTATCCCTACAGTTTGCAATCCCGCAACAGCTGCGAGAGAGAGAACAGAAAGAAGTAGATAATGAAGCAAACCAGTGTTGATACCTATTGAGCGAGCATGGGTTGGATCAAAGCAAAACAACAACAAATCACGTCTGAATAACAAAAGTATGGCCGTTACAAGAGCTGATATGAAAATTGTTTGTTGTATATCTGAGATCGAAATTCCAAGCACGTTGCCAAACAAAATGTGAGTGAGATCTATATTGCTCCGAGTCTTTGAGACCAACACCAAACCAAGGGCAAAAAAGCCTGTAAAAACTAGACCTATAACCGTGTCTTCTTTGATGCGGGATTTCTGCTTGACAAACCCTATCGTGGCAACCGATCCCACACCAAAAACAAACGCACCGACGGAGAATGGCAGTCCTAGTGCATAGGCTAAAATCACACCTGGCAAAACGGAATGGGAGACCGCATCACCCATAAGTGCCCACCCTTTCAGAGTCATGTAGCAAGAAAGGAGACCGCACACCCCACCAACTGTGGCGCTGATGAGCAGAGCTCTGACCATGAAGGCCTGTTGAAGCGGTTCCAGCAAAAAAGTGATCAAGCTTCCTCCGAGGAACTGTTTCCTGTCAATAAATCTGGGGGGAGCCCACCAAAAGCCAAGGACAAGTTCTCTGGAGTAAAAACTTCAGAGGTTTCACCATAAGCAAGAACAGTTTTATTGATCAGAACCGTGAGATCACAAAAATCGCGAACATGACTGAGATCATGCGTGGAGATCAAAATCGTACGGCCATCCTTGCGTAATTGGAAAAACAATTCAGCCATCATTTTTTCGGTTCGTACATCCACACCGTTGAAGGGCTCATCCAACAACAAAACAGAGGCACGCTGCGCAATCGCTCTGGCCAGAAAGGTGCGTTTCCGTTGTCCGCCAGAGAGAGCCGCGATCGGTCGTTCCTTTAGATCAAAAAGATCGACACGTTGGAGGGCATCGCGGACAGCCACCCTGTCTGACTCACGTGGAATTCGAAGCACATTCATTGCTCCATAGCGCCCCATCATCACAACATCCCAAACCGAAACAGGGAAATCACAATCAATGCCCTCATTTTGAGGCACGTAAGCAACGGCTTGCTCACGTTGTGCCCGAGCCACACTGCGTCCATTGATACGAATGTGGCCACGGGAAGGCCTGATGAAACCAGTCAGAGCTTTAAAGAGAGTGGATTTTCCTGATCCATTCATTCCCACCAAACCACAAATGCGTCCAGCGGGGAGATGCAGCGAAGCATCGTAGAGAGCCACCGAGCCGTTGTAGTCCACGCAGACCTGGTCCGCTTCAATCCGCATCAATTCACTCTGAATCATGAGGTCTTTTGGGCGGATGGGGTCAATCCCTTCTTGATAAGTTTCACATTGTGGCGTTGTAGATCGAGCAGAGATGATGCAGGGCCGTCGCTTTTTGAAAGGGAGTCCACATAAAAGTTGCCTCCAAATTGCGCACCCGAGGCTCGAGCGACCTCGCGTTGAGGTTGATCACTCACTGTTGTTTCACAAAAGACTGCAGGAATTTGGTCCTGCTTGACGCGTTCAATCAGACGTGCCATCCGTCTTGGCGTGATCTGACTTTCAGCATTCACAGGCCAAAGGTAGGCTTCGTCAAAACCATAGTCCTGAGCCAGGTAAGAAAAGGCCCCCTCACAACTCACGAGGACACGCTGTTTTTCAGGAATAGCTGTCAAAATTTCACGCAATTCCCTATCTAAACTCTGCAGCTCAGCCTTATAGGCTTCAGCATTGGTCTTAAAAATCTCCACACCCTCTGGATCAAGTCGAGAAAAAGCCTCCACGATTTGATCAACATAGCTTTGAGCTCGACGAGGGGACATCCAGGCGTGGGGGTTGGGTCGACCGGAATAAGCATCCCCGTCGATCAGGAGTGGCTCCATCCCTTCTGTGAGTGTCACAGTGGGCACATCACCTGCAGCACTGACGAATCTGCGGGCCCAGCGTTCCAATCCCAGTCCATTCTCAATGATCAGATCAGCATCAACGGCTCGCTCAACATCCTTTGGCGAAGGCTCATAACCATGGATCTCGGCTCCTGGCTTCGTGATTGACCGCACCTGCAAGCGATCACCAGCAACTTGGGACGCCATGTCCGCCAGAATGGTGAAGGTTGTGAGAACAACCGGACGATTGTCGTCTGAAGCGATTTCTTGCGTAGGCGAACCCTCATCAGAACAACCAACAACCAGAGGTGTTGCGATGCAAAATGAAAGAACCCCTCCAAAAAGAATCTTCAACATTTAGAAAAACGAACAATTTGAGTTGCTTCTGTTTCCTCCACGGACAAACCTCTCAGGACGTAGGTTTTGCTGAGTCTGTACCTTTCCGCCTCCTGCATCGCTCAGAGCAATAACGAACAT
>WTGE01000091.1 GCA_011525445.1 Synechococcus sp. CO36386bin_37 | reverse complement strand
CTCAGCAGGAGAACCATGGGACACTGCTTGGCATGGTCCACTCCTAGTCAATGCCGCGGCTTTCGCTTACATGGTCCCCTTGGGCCATGCTGTTTTTGTCCCAAACCCCTGTCTTAGCCCAGATACCTGTATCTGAAAGAGTTGATGGCTATGCAGAATTGGCCGATTCGTTCGCTGATATAGGAAGCAAGGCCTCGTTTCCCTTGCAAAGGCCTGATCTTGGTGCTGACACTTACATAATTGGCCCTGGCGATCGGCTTGATTTAAAGGTTTTCTCATCACCTGAACTCTCTGGAATCTTGCCTGTTCTGGCCGACGGCTCAATTTCACTTCCCCTTGTTGGTTCTGTTCGTGTGGCTGGCCTCACACCACAGCAGGCAGGTAGGTGGATTCAAAAATTATTTTCTCGTGACCTCTTGAGTCCAGAGCTCCAAATTACTGTTGAGACTCCGAGGCCATTGAAAATTTCACTTATCGGTGAACTTCAGCGTCCTGGCCTTTATACAGTTGGAAGCTCTCTGAAAGCTGCAGGCTCTGGCTCGGAAGGTTTACCTACTTTAATTACCGCTATTCAGGCTGCTGGAGGTATTACGCCTGCCGCAAACATAACGGATGTAGTCTTGCAGAGACGGTTGCCTGGTCAAGATCGACGCTACAAGCAAACTACCTTGAATCTTTCAACCCTATTGTTCCAGGGTGACCAAGAGCAAAATCCTTACTTATTTGATGGCGATATTATCAAAATATCAACAGCAATTGAATCGCCAACTGATGCAACTGAATTGGGTGCAACAAATATAAATCCGAATGGTATTGAAGTTCAAGTTGTTGGTGAGGTGGTTAGTCCAGGTAAAATTTCCATGCCGTCTAACACGCCTCTCAACAAAGCCATATTGATGGCTGGGAGCCCAGTCGATCTCAGGGCAAATAAGAGAAATGTTGAATTATTTCGCTTAAACAGAAATGGCACTGTCACAATGCGAAGGCTTGTTTTTAATCCCTCCGCTGACGTAAACGATGAAGCCAACCCGCCCCTTAGGGATGGTGATATCGTTAGAGTCAAACGCAATCTGGTTGCGAAAGGAGCCGACTTAATTACCGAAGTTACGCAGCCTTTGACTGGACTTGTCTCTGTATGGGGACTTGTGCGTCTTGTTCAGGATCAAGACTGAGGACCTGTTCATAACTAATAGCAAGCGCCAATTCTTTTTTTTGCAAGATCTGCTGTTGGCGCTTGCTTGCATTTTTTTTCTTTTACCAGTGCACCCTGCTGGCAGCAGCATTCCGGCTGTTCTTTGGGTCGTATTGCAGTTGTTACTGGCACCAGTAGAGCGCCGGTGGGCAGCTTGGCCGATGTTGTTTGTTTTATTGCTCTACAGCCGCAGTTGGTGGCTCAATCAAATGCCCCATCCAGTTGCAGCGCAGGATGGGTTGCTGCTGGTGGGAGCTTTGATGGCAGCTGCTTGTGTGCCCCCGCAGCGTTGGCAAATCTTGTTGCGACTGCCGCTTTTGGTGCTGCCAGTTTTGCTGTTTCAGTTTGGTCCTAAGCCTTGGACTCCTAATCCCTTAGCAGGGCCTAACCAGGGTGGGTATCTGCTTGGGCTCATTCTCCTGCTGGCGTTGGCCCGCTTTTCGCTACAGAACCAGTCCCAGTGGCAACGGTTGTTGGCAGGAACTGCAACTGCGCTTGCTGGTTTGATGGTGTGGCAGACGGGTTCCCGCGCTGCCCTGGTCGCAGCCTTTCTTGCTGCTGCTCTTTTGTGGATTCAGCGGGGAGCACTGTTTGGTTCAATTTGGAAACGCGGCTTTCTTCTTTCAGTGCTTGGAGCTGCCGCTTTGATGCTCAAACAGCTGCTGCGTCCCTCCAGCACTGGGATTCCTGGAATCGATCTCAGTTCCGATACCGGTCGTTTGGCGATTGCCCAGTGTTACGGGGCGATCCCCTTCAGCGGTAACAACCGTTTTCTTTATGGCATCGGTTTTGACCGCGCTGGTGAGTTTTGTACCGATCCCATCCATGGAGGTGTGGCTGACCACGCCCACAACATTTATCTGCAGCTCTTTGCGAGTACTGGTTTGTTGGGCATTGTCGGTCTAGTTCTTCTGTTCGGGTTGCTGGTACTGGTTTGGCGTTCAGCGGCCCCTGGAATGGAACCATTCCCCAGAACCGCAGGGCAGTTGGCGCTGAGTTACACATTGATTCAGGGTTTCCTAGATCTATCCCTCTTGCACTGGCCAATAACGTTGGTTTTTACAGGGGTAATGCTTGGTATCCCTTTAGGTCAGACCAGGCTTGGAGTGAATGTCCTTACCACCAATTCGAATCCATGAGTTGGCGCGCTCCTTGGTTGCGGGAGCGATTGCTCTTGCTGTCGTTGGCGCTTTGGGATCTGGTGGTGGTGTGGGGCACGTACGCCTCCATCTATCGCTTGCGTCTTGGTGACTCTCCAGGCTTCACCTTGGCTCTGGCTGTCTTGGTGCTGTTGTGGCTTGGTGGCTCTTATTTGCTGGGGCGCTACACCCAGCGACGCCGCGGTTGGGCGAGTTGGCAGCGCACTGCTCTGC
>WTGE01000260.1 GCA_011525445.1 Synechococcus sp. CO36386bin_37 | reverse complement strand
CCACCACGGCGGGTGCGTTGTTCGAGCTGCATCTGCAGCGTCGAGAGTGTGCTGTTCAGAGGTTTTCGCCACCCACGCACGCCATCGAGCCTGGCCAATGGCGAACGCTTAGCTGCTGCGCATGACACGAGCGAGGGTCTGTAACGAACAGCTCATCTGGCTCAACCTCAAGGTGGTGAGCGCCAATGGCAGGACAAACCCTCGTTGTTGAAAGTCACGTTAATCACATCCAACATCAAAATCACTTAACGAAGCATTAGCCGCTGGTGAGCAGACGTAGCCTAAAGAAGTTGCATCCAGCCCTTGAGTTCGGAGCAGAGCCAGTTACTGATCGTCGAAGACGACTCGGAGTTGCTGCGGTTCCTGATGGAGGAACTCAGCAGGGCCGGCAATCAGTGCATCGCCTGCGACAACGGCCAGGATGCTGTGCTGAGTTGGCGCCAGGGCAGGTTCGATTTAGTGGTGCTGGATTGGTCACTTCCGGACATCTCCGGCTTGGAGATATGCCGTCGGCTGCGCCGCAGCGGTAACACCACGCCGGTGCTGATGCTCACTGCTCGCGACGATATGGACGAACGAATTGAGGCCCTGGATGAAGGGGTAGACGACTATCTGACCAAGCCATTCGACCTCAAAGAACTACACGCCAGAGTGAGGGCACAACTGCGCCGCGCTGCCTACGCGCATAGTCCAAGTAGTCAAACGAGCACAATTTCTCTCGGCGATTTGCTGCTAGATCCGATCAACAGACGAGTACAACGTGGAGAGCGAGAGATTGATCTCTCCCCGAAAGAATTTGATCTCTTATTTTTCTTGTTAAGAAGAACCAATGAAGTTCATTCTCGCCAAAGCATCCTCGATGCAGTATGGGGTTCGCCCTTCATTGGCGATCCCAACACACTTGATGTTTACATGGGATACTTGCGCAAGAAGATTGAGGTTCAAGGTGAGCCTCAATTACTGCATACCGTACGAGGCATAGGCTTCATTGCACGTTTGGCAAACCCGAAGCCTTAACAAGCAATTGCATGTCGGCTCCTCCTCCAGGAGCTTCCGCAATCACCAGCTGACCATGCATTGCCCGCATAAGTTCATTCACGATCGCTAGGCCAAGTCCACTTCCCTGTACTTTTCCGGCAGAGGACCCGCGTACAAAACGCTTTACCACAAGATCGTGTTCCGCGATAGGAATGCCAGGACCTTGATCGCGAACATGCAACGTGACTCCATAGGAGGATGCCGCAACCCCCAGCTGCACCGTGCCTTCGGAGTAATAAAGAGCGTTCTGGGACAAAGCAGCCAGACATTGATGAAGTCTCTCAGAGTCAGCCTGAATGCGGGGTAAATTTTCTTCAACAGAAGGCGCCAGCTGAAGACGATGAGGAGCTAAGTCCTGCAAACGTTCAAACGATTCCAAAAGTAATAGCTCGGGATCAAGATCTTCAATCGCCAGAGAGAGGTTACCAGCATCAGAGCGAGACAAATCTCGCATCACTGAAATCAGATCATCAGCTCTTTTGCACTCTTTAGCAATCAAATCTCCAAAATCCTTTGTTTTAGGAGGTGACATAACTTGAAGTCGTTGCCCATGGGCTAAAATCACGGAAATTGGCGCACGCAATTCATGAACCACACCATCAATAAATTGACGCTCTCGCCGCAATGAATTCTGCAACCTTATTTGCAGAACATTGAATGCCCTCACAATCGGACGAAATTCAGTGAGGTAATTTTCAGCCAGCAGAAAATCGATCGAAACCAAGTTAACATTCAACTTCACCAATTGACGACTCATATTTCGCACAGGCTTGATTAGATTACGATTGATCACTACACTCAACAAGCAAGAAGTCAAGACTGCAGAGCTCCCCACAGCGAAAATTAGCAATAAAAAATCTTCTTTTTGGTGATGCAGTGATGCAAATGTATTTTGACGAACCTCTAAAACAAAGGGTTGTCCATTATCGGTAGTATGCGACGTTCTACTCACTATCCAGGAGCTGCCATCTAGACGATTCAACCTTTGAGGAGCGATCAACTGATGCAACCCAGCAAATCTCGCCTCGACACCAAGTTCAGAGGGTAGTGGAAGAGTAAGTTGACCATCCCGAACGCTTTCAGCAATCCTTGCTGTGAGCACCTCGTGTTGCTCTATTTGCTCGTGTTCATACACCTCATGATGAATCAGCAATAAAAGGCAAAAACCAGGGACAACTGCTAATGACGCACATAGCAGCAGGCGAGTTCTCAGAGAGCAAAGGAGGTGCGGAAGCAAATCTTGAAAAGACTAAGAATACTCTTAGGAAATACTATGACTTATTTAAGGTCTCAGCCAAAACTTTTTCTAGAATTGACATAGATCGAGTATCAGTCATGCGCAACGTCATTCGCCTTCTGGCAAGAAAAGCTCGCAAACCAGGCCGTAAGTACAACGGTTTTACGCTTATTGAGCTTTTGGTTGTAGTTTCCATTATAGGATCTTTAACAGTTGTTGGTGCGCCTCAAATTCTTGCAGCTCTGACTAAAGGTCAAGATGCAGCAGCAAAGTCCGAACTAACAAATGCTGC
>WTGE01000298.1 GCA_011525445.1 Synechococcus sp. CO36386bin_37 | reverse complement strand
GAAAAGCCCCGATCTGTGCCGGTGTTGCTTCACCCTCCAGCATGAGGTTGAGGGCGTCTGCGGCTTCCTCGCGGCTCATGCCCTTACTGGTGTGCTCGCCGCTTCCCACCTTGCGCAGGTGTTGCTTGAACCTTTCGCGACCGCTCAAACCTGTGCTGGTCACTTGGGGACAAGTCGCTGATCGCAGTGTTCAGCAGCGCCTGGACCCATGGAGGTATTGGTTGCTACCAATCGGTTCAACGCGTTGGCAGGACGCTCAGGCCCTCGAAGCTTCCGTGGCGCGGGTGGCTGGGATTGTGACGGCCATCGGCGTAGTAAAGGCGCTCCAAAACGAGATTGGTCGCCGGTTGAGTTTGAAGGTTTTGGCTGAGAAAAAGAGAGGAGATGGATCGGAATAATTCACTCATTTCACGGCGTGCTGCTCCACACCATTTCATCAGTTTTCAAGGCTGCAGAGATGTGATGAATGCTTCGGAATCGAACCCTTCTTTTGGTAGTTGTTGCTGCATTCCTTCTGCAGCGATGACGCAACAGTCTCCCCACTGCTGAGACGTTCCATTTTGGAATGCTGATTTGAAGCAGTGCATTGTTTTTTCTCTGAAGCATGACTGTTTCCGCGATGACCACGCCATCGCTGGCTGCTCCTTCGCAAGCCACGGTGACGGCAACACTGATGGCTGCCAAAAAAGCAAAAGGACTCAGCTTTGCTGACCTCGAGACCGCAATGGGGCTTGATGAGGTCTGGGTTGCTTCCTTGTTCTATGGACAGGCCACTGCATCGAAAGAAGAAGCCGAGAAGCTGGCCGAGTTACTGTCACTCGATCCCGCTATTACGTCTGCTCTGCAGGACTACCCCACCAAAGGAAGCCTGGAGCCGGTGATTCCAACCGATCCGTTGATTTATCGTTTCTACGAGATCATGCAGGTGTATGGCATGCCGCTCAAGGATGTGATCCAGGAGAAGTTTGGCGATGGCATCATGAGTGCCATTGATTTCACCCTTGATGTGGAAAAAGTTGAGGATCCCAAAGGTGATCGGGTGGAGATCACCATGTGCGGAAAGTTCCTTCCTTACAAGAAGTGGTGATCGATTAATTGATCAGGGGGAATGCATCGGGCCCAGCACGTCGCTGGGCCTTTTTTAGTGTCGGAATTGCTGGCTCAGTTCGCGACAGGCTTTTTCGCGGCGAGCCTCATCCTGCAGGGATTGGCTTAACTCCAGCAGATGCCGCTGGCTGGTGGGCGTGGCGATGCAACCCAAAGCCCGCAGTGCTGCATCGGCCCCTGTCATTGATCCGGTGCGACAGAGTTCAGCCAGTCGGGCGCTGATGGAATCGCCGTCGCGTCGTTGCAGCACACGAATCGCTGCCACCACGACCGGATCGCGGAAATCATTCAGTGCGTCCTGGCAGAGGTGCAGCAGCTCTGCATCATCGAGGCAGTGGGCCCGAAAGCTGAGCAGTTGCAGGCCTGCCAGACGCTGATGTTGGCTTGGATGCTGCAGGCACCCGATCACCACGTCTTCAGGCACCTCGGCACCCCAGCAGCCGAGGGCTTCCACCACACCGAGGTTGAGGGCCGCATTGTCTGATGTGTGCTCAAGCAGCGTCAACAACCAGTCACGCGCTTCGGTTTGATGACAGAGTCCGGCAGCCATCACCAGATCGGGCTGGACGCCGTGGAGCTTGATCAGTTGATCAATGACTGGCCAACCTCGCTCAGCCAGCATTCCGAGTTTTTCGCAGAGGGCCTGGCGCAGTTCAAGAGAAAGGCTGGGGGAGTAGGTCTCCTCCAGCCAGTTGGGCTCCAATGGAGCCCGTCGTGAATGCGCGAGCCGCTCCCAGAGAACGGCTTCGTCCAAACGCATCGACCTGATCAGCGTGCGCCGAGTTCGGCAGCGAGTTCACGCTCCAGCTTGTCGTCATGCACTTCGGGCAGAACGTTGTCCATCGCGGTGCGGTGGGTGCTGTAGAAGAGCATGCCGATGAACACCATGCCGCCCACGATGTTGCCGAGGGTGACCGGCAGGAAGTTCCAGAAGATCACTTTGGTGAAGGGAACACCTGAACCAAGGATCGGACCGGCGGTGTGCAGGAACTGGTTGACCACGATGTGCTCCATGCCCATCGATTGGAAGGCCGTGATTGGAAGCCAGCAGGCCAGAATTTTGCCGGGAACGCTCTTACTCACGAGAGCCATGGTCACGCCCAGGCAGACCAGCCAGTTGGCCACCACTCCACGCAGGAAAGCGAGGAAGAAGCCCATGCTTCCCAAGGCTTCGTACTTCTTCTCAACGTTGATTTGATTGAGCGCCATGATCTTCTGGGCCACGGCATCCCAGATCGGCGGGCCGACATTGTCAGCAGCGCCGTCCATGGTGCCGCTGGTCAGGCTGATCGCCATGATCAGGGCCACAACGGCGGTACCGATCCAGTTGCCGAGCCAAACCCAGGCCCAGTTGCGGAAGGTGGCTCCCCAGCTGCTTTTGCCAGCCCAGGTGGCCATCGGCAGCAGGGCGAAGTTGCCCGTCACGAGCTCCATGCCGAACAGCACGATGCTGGCGAAGCCGAAGGGGA
>WTGE01000377.1 GCA_011525445.1 Synechococcus sp. CO36386bin_37 | reverse complement strand
GGATTCGCAGAGCCACCATCGCTGCCCCGTAGCCGTTGTCAATATTGACAACGGCCAAACCTGGCGCACAACTGGCCAGCATTCCGTCCAACGCTGCTCGACCTCCCGCACTAACGCCATAGCCAACAGACACCGGAACCCCAATGACAGGTTGAGGCAACAATCCGGCGAGCACTGTGGGCAAGGCACCCTCCATTCCAGCGCAGGCGATCAAAACGGAGGATGGCCGCAGTCTTGGGAGTTGGTCCAGAAGCCGATGCAAGCCAGCAACCCCTACATCGAGCAGAAGCTCGACATCAATTCCGTGCCAACGCAGGGCTAATTGCGCCTCAGCTGCAACGGGAAGATCGCTGGTTCCACCACTCAAAACCATCACTTTGCCCAGCCCGTAACGCACCGGCGGCGGTGTTCCCAAGGTCAGACAACGGGCCCTGGCTTCATAACGCAAGCGAAGACAAGAGCATCGACTGAGTACAGATTGAGCCTTGGCCGCATCTACGCGAGTCACGAGCGCTGGCTGATCGCGGAGCTCAAACGCCTCCAAGATGTTGACGATCTGATCCACAGTTTTGTGCTGTCCCCAGATCGCTTCGCGAATACCGAGTCGATCACTGCGCTGCCAATCGAGGCGCACATCGTCGCGATTCATGGAGGTAGCAACTCCCCCTCGAACACCAATGGGAATGGGTTATCCATTTCGTGTGGAAGAGCCATCTGCTCACGTGCCAGCTGTTCAAATCGAGCCTGCACTTGCTCAATTTTCTCGCCGGGGATGGATTTCCAAGCTTGACGACTCGACCAACGAATGAGGAGTGTGCCTTCCTCTGTTTCGGGATCCCAAAGCAGATCGCGACCAAGAAATCCAGGCTGTTGAGCCAGCCAAGGTTCCCAACTGCCCCGTTCCGCTTCCATCCATGCCTCCCTGCCATGCTCTGGAACCGAGATGCGCAGGTGCTCAATGACCGCTACATCGAAGCCACCATCTGGATCAGCAAAGGCAGCAAAGCGAACATCTGCCGATTGACCTACCAGTGTCAAAATCACACAAACAAGAGTGATGACCCTAATGATCAGGACCTGAAAGTGTTGAGTTAGGAAGCACATCACAGGGCTTGCAGAAGTGCGACGGCCTGGCAGGAGATACCCTCCTCGCGGCCTTCTGGGCCCAGTTGCTCATTTGTGGTGGCCTTCACACCCACTTGATCTGGAGCCACTCCAATCTGCAGAGCGATGGCCGATCGCATCGCCTCAATATGGGGCTTCAGTTTGGGCCGTTCTGCAATGAGAACCGCATCCACATTGACCACACTCCAACCTCGCTCTGCCACCAGGGACACCACCTGTTTCAGCAGAACAAGGCTGTCTGCCCCCTTCCATTGAGGATCACTGGGAGGGAAATATTTGCCGATATCCCCTAGTGAAAGCGCACCCAGCAGGGCATCCATGATGGCGTGCACCAAAACGTCAGCATCGCTGTGACCATCAAGTCCTAGACCGGCAGGGTGCTCGAGCAACTGACCACCAAGAATTAAGGGTCGACCTGGGACCAAGCGATGCATGTCATAACCGTTGCCAATCCGGAAACCTGAACCCGATGCGGTCATATCTTTTCAACAACAGATTGATGGCATGACAACTTTGAACTTTAAGGGTTGTGCTGACCCACTGACGCCATGGATCCACTACCTGCTGATCCGCAAGCTGAAACAATTACAACCATCCCCTAATCGCTTTTTTAATGAAAACCAATGCCTCCATGACAAACAACCTGCGCAGATTCGGTACGAACCCAATCCCATCGCTTTGATTCGAAACCCAACTCATCCATTGCAACTGATAAAGCGATGACTCAGAGCAACCACCGTAACGATGAACCAGTGCACACAATCAGGTCATTCAACAATGCATCCAATCGATCAACAGCAAAAGGGATCAAACAACATTCAATTATAGACACCAACCCAAACCTGATCGATGCATTAAATGGCTTTGAAATTGATGACCATCTGCCCAATCAAGCTTTTCAATGAAGAGGCCCGAATATTTCTCTTTGCGCAAATGTCAAATATCGCAAAAGCCAGATTGGCAGTCACATAGATCCAAGTTCATGCTTAGCGATGCGCTCAACGTCCACGATTTCACCCTCCAATCACCACAACTACCTGTCCAGGCCTAATACACAAGTCA
Source organism: Synechococcus sp. CO36386bin_37 (assembly GCA_011525445.1). Next base: position 393 of record WTGE01000377.1, on the reverse strand, counting down.
CTCTTCACGCTGACCTTGCGAGGCCCTCAAGGTCGGCGTAAAACAGCAAAATCCAAAGACAAGGCTGACGAGCCAGGCAAGGATTTTGAGAGGGTTGTACGGCTACTAATAACCCCTTAAGGAATTTTTTGAATGGTCAGATTAATCGAACCACTCAACAGATCAAGCATATCTGTCGCCTAGGGAAAGAGCTAATAAAAATCACAAAACAGCTTCAACCGATGATACAAATATTGCTATTACGCATGACCATTAACCAGGCGATTCTCAAACCATCTTCATCGAAGATTTCTTCGTAGTGATGCTCAGGGCTATCAATAACCATTGCCGCATTCAAGATACGGAGAGGCCGCCCCTCCCAGGTGGAAGAGACGGCCTAGCTCGCTCGTTTAT
>WTGE01000456.1 GCA_011525445.1 Synechococcus sp. CO36386bin_37 | reverse complement strand
ACCACGACTCCCGTATCTTGGTGGGCTACGGACGAGCATCTTCACCATGGCGGTTCAGATCGACAGCCTGACCCGGCAGCTGAAAGCGCAGAATTTTGCTGGGGTGTTGCAAGCCACCTTGGCCGTCCCCGAACATCAAAAAAGCGACGATCTCAAACTGCTGGAGCTGATTGCCCGGATCAAATCCGATCAGTCCAGTCCAATGGTGGAGCATTACCTGAGTGAATCAGCAGGCTGGACATACCAACACCCGGAACAACTGATCGCCGAACGAGCATTCCTGCACCTGTTGAACAACGAAGGTGCTCCAGCCATTCGTCTCTACAGCCAGATCACCGAAGCGGAGCGAACCGGTGTTGATTGGAACCGCCTCGGCAATGCCTACCTGATGGTGAGTGATTTCGATCAGGCCTTGCGCTGTTACGACCAAGCCATCGAACTCGAGCCCGATGAACCCAGCCATCGCAACAACAAAGGTGGTGCTCTGGCCCGTTTGCAGCGCTTTGATCTGGCACTCGAGATGTATGACGAATGTCTCGCTCTGGAGCCCGATCACGCCACCGCCAAGGAAGCCAAGCAGAAATTGCTGATCAAGCTGAATCAATCAGAAGAGATTCTGGAGGAGTTGAAGCAACATCTGGATGATGATCCTGAATCACTGGAGAAGCGTCTGGCCTACTTCAATGCACTGGTGGAATTCACCCAGTACGGAGAAGCGATCAAGGTCATCCAGGAACAACTCAAACCCGTGGATGAGCTCAAGCCAATTCCACTGCAAGCAGATCCGGAGGAATACAAATTTGAACAGATTCAAGTGAACCTGCGATCAGCCTTGCTTCAGCTGTTCGAAAGCAGGCAGATGTGGATGCGAGCGCTGACCACAACCAATCAGATGCTGAAAATGTTTGAAGAGCAGCCCTATTACCTGCTGTTCAACAAGGCGGAATTTTTGGCGGAACTCAGCAAATACGACGAAGCATCGAAGATTATTGATGAACTGGAAGGTAAAGATGTTGATGAAGAACGGATCAAGATTGCCCGTGCTGGCATTCTCTGCGAACAAGGAAAAGACGAAGAAGCTCTAGCCCTCTATGAAAGCTTTGATAAGGGAAGCCGGTTCTATCGGATGATCCTGAACAAGAAAGCGGATATCAAATTAACGCTGGGTCGCATCGAGGAAAGCCATGAGGATCTTCTGGAATTGCTGGACACCAACATCATGGTGGCCGTGCAGCTGATCAATTCCAAGAATTACAAGCCCGATGATGCAATCATGCAAAAACTGAAGTTGATTGCTCGCAACCCATTCATTCCAGAACAGCAGCGGGAAAATCTCAGTTTTGCCCTGGCCCTGGCCTGCGACAAACGCAAGGAATACGACGAAGCAGCCTATTTCCTGCGGGAAGCCAATGCACTGAACAGAAAAAAGATCAAATACAACCCCCAGGAATTCAGCCAACGCACCCAGCGCCACATCCGCTTCTTTCAAACGGCCCAGGGCACCCATCGCGCCGATCCCCCCAAAACCTCCACCAAACCGATCTTCATCGTGGGGATGCCCCGCTCGGGCACAACCCTGACGGAGACGATCATCGGCACCCACTCCCTGGTGGCGCCCTGTGGTGAACTCGGCTCCATCGCCAAGATTTCACGCTTCATCAACAAGAACTTTCCCAAACTCAAGCCTTACCCCGAATGCATTGACGAGCTTCTTCCCGGACAACTCTCCGCCATGGCGGAGTCGTACCTGCAACAACTGCCGGATGAAGGACAGGGCGCGGCATACACCGCCGACAAGCTGCCCCACAACTTTGTCAATGTTGGATTGATTCACCGAATCTTTCCAGAGGCACCGATCATCCATGTGATGCGCGACCCCCGCGACAACGGACTTTCCAACTTCCAGCAGAACTTTGGTGCCAAATATGGCGGCATGGGTTTCGCCTTTGATCTGGAGCACCTCGCCAATGAAATCAATAATTACTGGCGGCTGATGAAACACTGGCGCAAGATTGGCGTGCCCATGATCGAGTTCTGGTATGAAGATCTTGTCAACGAACAGGAAGTGATCTCCAAAGCTCTGATCCATTACTGCGGCTTGCAATGGGAAGAGAACATCCTTGAATTCCACAAACTGAAACGCCGCGTTAAAACCGCATCCGTCGGCCAGGTGCGCAACAAGATGTACAAATCCTCAGCGCAGAAATGGCGCAATTACGAGGAGCTGCTCAAACCAATGATTGATGCCCTCGACACCTCCGTCGTGGAGTTCTATGAGCCCGACAACGCCTGATCCCGGCGACCGATAACGGTCAGCTCCGCCCACGACAGGCGAGACTGGATCGTTGCCGTGGATGCCGCCGTGCGGATCCGTCTGGTTCAACATGCCCCCGGTGCCCCCGGGTTGCGCTGGCTGGGAATCGGACCGGACTGCCGGCCGACCCGCGGCCTGTTGAAGCTGCAGCGGCTGTTCCGCAAACACGCCTTCTGGGCCCAACAGCGTTCCATTGCTGACCTGCGGCAGATGCTGCGCGGCAGTCCTGTGGTGGTGAGTCTCTGGCGCGGCAAACGGCTGGTGGGCTTCGGGC
>WTGE01000446.1 GCA_011525445.1 Synechococcus sp. CO36386bin_37 | reverse complement strand
TTGAAGTTGTCACCGGACGGCTCAATCCCTCCGGCGAAGAACAGTCAAGCTCACAGCAACACTGTCAAAGTCGTCGGGGATCTTCCTTATTCCCAAAAAATGATTGCTGCACTGCTCAAGCGTTGCGGCACAACCAAGGAGCAAAGCCAGAAACTACAAGCGTGCGCTGAAGCACTGACTGGCCTCTTACAGAGAGATGGCTTTGTGAACTCCAGGGTGTTCATTGAAAGCGAACCCGAACCTGGCCTACTGACTGTTGTGATGGGTCGTCTAGTGGAGCTGCGCATCGAGAGTGAGAGCACAGCCTTGGAGAAACGCGTGCGCCAGCGGCTGAACCCGCTGCTAAGCCGGACTTTGAATCTTTCCGAGCTCCAACAACAACTACAACTCCTCAAAAAGCGCTCTGTGGTGGGAACCGTGACCGGCAGCCTGGGGAAACTAGGAAGCGACCCCACCCAAGCGGTGCTCAATGTTTCCGTGACACCTGCCAGTCATCCCTGGCGCGGTGACCTGAGCATTCGCAACGACGGCAATGCAGGAAGCGGGCAATGGCGCAGCGTGGCTGTGCTGCAGAAACCCAAATTCCTAACCAATGGCGACGTTCTTCAGATATACGGAGAACTAAGCGCCAACGATGATCCGCAACCAGGTGCAACACTAGGTTCTCTCAGTTATACCTATCCCCTCAGCGAATCCTGGTCGCTGACCGGATCATTCGGTGCAAGTCGGCGGCAGTTGGTGGAGGAAGAGGGATCAGCTGATGGGCTGAGCTTTCACCAATACCAAGGCCTCGCTCAGCTGCAATGGACATTCGCAGAATCCGCCAACCAAAACTGGTACGCACTCGCCGGCCTCAGCCTCAACCGCAACAACAGCTATCTCGATGGAGACTCTGTCCCTCTCATCATTGGCGGTGGTCCCGATGGCGAGCTGACCTCTGGATATGTACGTCTTGAACTTGGCCATGCCGGCAGTAACTCCAACCTAGGCTGGAGTGCAAAGATTTACGGCCTCCAGGGAATCGCGGGTTTAAGCAGTGAAGAGCAACTGGAAGATTTCGCCTTTTTCAGCATCGAACCTGGAGAATCCCGGGCACTAGGGGGAGTTGCCTCATTGGGATGGAACATGCAGCCCAATCTGCAGCTCAATCTGCGTGCTTCCGGCCAACTCGCTCTTAATGAGCTCACCAGTGACATGGGGTTTGGCTTGGGCAGCGATGTGGGCCTTCGCGGTCTCCCAGGGACTCTCATCAGCGGCGATAACGGCTGGCTCGGCACCGGAGAATTAAACTGGACTTTCCTTCGGAGAAACAATCACGCCCTGCAACTGGTGCCTTTTATTGGCATGGGAGGCATTCAAACCACACGAGACGAGATAACTTTGAATGACACAATCGGCACAGGCGGATTGCTTCTACGCTGGCTGCAAAGCAAACACTGGTCTGTAGAACTGGGATGGGTCAATCAGTTCAATTCTGATGACAACGGCGGAATCTGGAATAAATGGCTCCTGGGCAGTGGTGCTTACGGGAAAATGAGATTCAGATTTTGAGACAGTAGATATTCACAACAACAAGCCACGCTTACGAAGGGGCTGTAAATCGGCAAGTCGCAATCGACCCTCTTCTTCGATCACGATTCCGCGTGCCCGGAATTTACTGATTGTTCGCGAGGCTGTTTCACGTGCCAGACCGGCTACCAAAGCGAGTTCACGCATGGCCAGCGAGGGAATTAAGGCCTGAGGATCATTCTCAATTCCAGAACTCTTCCGTGCCAGATAAGCCAAAGCATCCAACATCCTCGATGTGGCGTCACCACTTTGAAGGGCAAAGCGACGATTCAAATCCTTCAACCTTGAAGCCTCAAAACAGGCAAGTGCAAAGGCAAAGCCTGCATGTTTTTCAAGAAGCCCTGCGAAAGGCTTAATACGAATTTTTACAAGCTTCAACGGAGTTAATGCAACGACATCAGCTGAGCGACTAGAACCATCAAAAATTGCCATTTCCCCAAAGAGATCCCCCCCTCCTAAAAGAGCCATTACAACCTCATCACCATCGATGGTGTAACTGCGAACCTTGGCAAGACCAGAGCGCAACAAGAATACGGATTCACCCCAATCCTGCTCCATCACGATCACCTGATCAGGCTCATGACTCGTTTCAAGGTGACGATCAAAAACTCGACCAAGCTGCTCCTGGTCAAGCGAAGAAAACAGTGGCAAGGCTTGCAGCTGTTCCGAAATTGGCGAGGTCATGAAAGGACGTTTGCAACTTGCGCAGCCCAGACAAACTTGCAAGCAACATGCATAGCATAGTCTCGGGCCAGAGAAAGGAGAAAGCGATATTTTGACCAATCAATGATGGCGTAGAGCAGTGACTAAGCCAATTCCATCATAGGAATGCTAGTTATAAGGGCAACAGCCAAGCCATTAGCGACCGGTCGAGCCAGAAGCCATCACAGCCACTCGGGAGAAACACAACGACCAGGCACCTCTTCCAAGTAAATATACTCGTTCTTGAGCAGGAAATCACCAAACAAGTGCGCCAGCCTAAACAGAATTAAAACAGCCAAATATCATGCAATCCTAGAG
>WTGE01000051.1 GCA_011525445.1 Synechococcus sp. CO36386bin_37 | reverse complement strand
CTTCACGGCGCAGACGCTCTCCAACGGCAACAGCGCTGCCCAGTTCGCTGAGTTCATTGTCTTCATTCACCTTGTTGATCATCAGGCTCACGGTCTCATCGCTGTGGATGAGGTCGTGGAACACCACCCGGGGGCCATTGCTCACCTGCACCTGGGTCCATCCGGTGGGGTAGAGGAAGGCGAAACGGCCATCGGGGCTCTGGTACGACTGCAGCCCTGCCGTTGGCCCTGCGGCGCAGGCCCCCAGCACAAGCATCAGCACGCTGCACAGCAGGAGGCGGGAGAGGGAGCGGAGCAGCTGCATCAGAGCCGGAGCAGATCGGTCCATTCTGCCTAGAGTCCGATCCATCGGCGGCAGACCCCTGAGCGGCTTCACCAGACCGTTGGCCCGGCTGATCGATCAGTTCGAGCGTCTGCCCGGCATCGGCCCCCGTACGGCCCAGCGTCTCGCCCTGCATCTGCTCAACCAACCGGAGGAGCAGATTCGCCAGTTCGCCGATGCCCTGCTGGCGGCCCGCACCCAGGTGGGACAGTGCCAGACCTGCTTTCACCTCTCCGCCGATCCCGAATGCGAGATCTGCCGCAACCCGGAGCGCCGCAACGGCCTGATCTGTGTGGTGGCCGATTCCCGCGACCTGCTGGCTCTGGAGCGCACCCGTGAATTTCAAGGCCGCTATCACGTGCTGGGTGGCCTGATTTCGCCGATGGATGGCGTCGGCCCGGAGTTGCTCAACGTGACCCCACTGGTGGCGAGGATCAATCGGGAGGAGATCACGGAGGTGATCCTGGCTTTGACCCCCAGCGTGGAGGGGGACACCACCAGCCTCTATCTGGCGCGCTTGCTTAAACCGTTCTGTTCCGTCAGCCGCATCGCCTATGGCTTACCGATGGGCAGTGAACTGGAATATGCCGATGAGGTCACCCTCAGCCGGGCCCTGGAAGGCCGTCGGCCGGTGGACTGAAAGGGGTTGATGGCCTTTCTGAGTGTTGTCTGAGAGCTCCCTGAAAATCAGGACAAATGGTGGTGTAAAGCATCAGTGGTTCAGGCAAAAATGGTCTGAGACCGTGTTGCACTGATGCGCTTCAACTTGTTTCCACGCATTCAGGACCGACGTGAGCGTGCCAGTGCCCGGCGATTGTTTGAACCACCGTCGAGTCCAGGCGCCGATCCACAGTTCACTCAGGATCTCAGTGCCGGTTTGCTGGAGCTTCAAAGCAGTGTTGAGTCGCTAGAGCAGGCGTCTCAGAGGTTTGTGGATGACATCCCCACGATTGATCCACCCGATATCTGGGAGGATCTGGATTTTATAAAGCCAGATGTTGGTGCTGAAAGACTTGATGAATTGGTTGCTGATATAGAGAAAAAGCAGCAATCGCAACTTGCTCAGATTGAAGGGAGGGTTTCGGCACTGGGAATACCGAATAATCCTCCATCACGATCTTCAATCGTTGCTCAATGGAATGAACGTGCATTGGAAGCTATCCGCGCTGAAAAGCCCGTTCCAACGGTGATCACCCGTTCACTTCATATCGCTCATGCCGCGATGTACGACGCCTGGGCTGCTTACGATCATGCCGCCGCAGGCGCTTACTTCAATCCAAACTCAAGGCGTTTTGGTCTCAATCAAGCTGCTCAGAATGGGCCATGGGTTGAGCAGGCCGTCAGCTCGGCGGCATTTCATAGTCTCAGCGAACTTTTTCCCAATCACGTCGATAGCTTTGAAGCACTGCTTAACGATCTGGGCCACGATGTTCCTCGTGGCTCTGGCTATCGAATCGGTCGTGATGCAGCTCAGACAGTGCTCGAGGCTCGTGACGATGATGGTTCCAACGCCTCGAACAATTACGCCGATACCTCTGGATACGCACCTCTGAATCATCCTGATGATGTGGCGATCGACCCCAATCATTGGACTCCGCTGAAAATTCCCAATGGAACCGTTGTGAATGATCAAGGGATCCCAATCGTCACCAACGACCCAGCAAGTTTTGATCTGCAATCCCCTTTGACGCCTCATTGGGGAAGTGTTGAACCTTTTGCTCTTTCCAATGGCAGTGCCTACCGCCCCGTGGCTCCCCCGCAGCTGGGTGATGACACTCCCTACGAGGATGCTCTGGGGGCGGTGAGCAGCAACGACGCTGCCTACAGGAAGCAATTTGGTGAAGTGGCTCAGCTGAGTGCTGGTCTCACCGATCAGCAGAAAGTGATTGCTGAGTACTGGGCCGACGGACCGCAGAGCACAACACCTCCGGGGCATTGGAATGAATTTGCCCATGACCTGGCTTTGCGTGATCAACACGATCTGGCAGATGATGTGAAGTTTTTCTTTGCACTGAACAATGCTCTTTTTGACACCGGTATCGCCATCTGGGATGCCAAATATGCCCATGATTACGTTCGTCCGCAGACAGCAATCAGGCATCTTTACGCCGATCAGGACATTCTGTCCTGGGGTGGACCTAATCAGGGAACTCAGCTGATTGATGGCAGCACCTGGCAGCCCTACCAAGACGTGACGTTTGTCACCCCAGCCTTTCCCGAATACACATCAGGACATTCCGGATTTTCCTTTGCCGCAGCCACTGTGCTGG
>WTGE01000484.1 GCA_011525445.1 Synechococcus sp. CO36386bin_37 | reverse complement strand
GCTTAACTTCTACGCTGTGATGGCCGATGTTGGAATTGTTGTTGATGATGTAACAGCTGCTCACCTCGATGATCCAGGCTGGTTCTGGGACCGCCAGACATTGGCTGAGATGGAAGAAGCTGAAGCCCTGTTTGATGCTGCAGTCGCCGCATTGGATGCTTCCCTGTTTCCGCAGGCCGTTCGTCCTTATTTGGCCGATGAAGCAGCAATCCAGCTCAAGCATGTGCTTGATTATATTTTTCACAATAGTCGCCAAGAATTAGTCATCCCTGATGCGATTGGGATGAAGGAGATCAATGAAGGTCGCTCGAAAGATACCCAGTCATGGACGCTTCCTGGCTCGTCCATTGTTCTCACCAGTCAACTGGCTGACAATCCTGCCAACTCGGATTTCTTCTTTTCAGCTGAAACAGCCTTGGCAGCGGCGGATATGTATGAACATATTCGCTCTCAGGCTGAAGATTTAGCTGGCAGGCCATTTATAGCAGGGAGTTTTTACCAGGATTTCATCCATACACCAGGTCATCTGTTTCCACCTAAGTGGTACCTGATGATGCCTGGCGGTATCAGGACAATGCTCGAAACCGAAACGTTTTTGGGTGAAACGATTTTTCAGGTCGCTCTCTCCTTGGTCGCTGTTGCAGTGTTTGCTCTGATTTCACTGAAGCTTCTGCAGCAATTGTTGTTGTCTTACCGCCGGAGAGATCTCTCATTAGATGATGCCTCGAGCGTATGGACGCTGGATTCCATTGCTTGGAAACGAGTCCTCATCCTGTTTCCCATTCTTCCTCTTGCCAAACTGACGGAGACATTTGTCGATGAATATCTAAACTTTACGGGCATGCCGCTTGTTGTTTTTACTATTTCATTTGAAATCATATTTTTTGGACTCTGTGTCGTGTTTGCTTTCCTCTTTTTTGAGGCGCTTGGCCGTTCGTTGTCAGAAACTTTTGTGAAGTTAGGTGGTAGTCAGCAGGCCTGGAGGCTGATGCGAACGAGTAACCGGATCATGCCGTTGTGCCGAATCAGTGCGGGTGTCATCTCAATCTTCTTGATCTACAACATGCTTCTGCAGTTGGGATTGTCGCCCACCTTGGTGCTCGCCCTTTCGACTGTGCCTGGCTTGGCCATTGGTCTTGGCGCTTCGAAATTGCTCGGTAATTTATTTGCCGGTCTTTCCCTGCAAACTGATCGACCGCTGCGCGTTGGCGAGTTTTGTGAAATCGGTGGTGATATGGGGTTCATCACTAAAATTGGTTTGCGTTCTGTTGAGCTTCAAACCGCTACTGGGATGGTCACCATCCCTAATTCAGTTGCCGAAGAGAGTGTCGTCAACAATTTCTCACGCAACAAACTGGGTGCTGACTCATTGCAAAACCAGGGGCTTGAAGTGCGAGTCGAGATTGATCAGGATCCTGTCTTTGGTCCTGATCAGATTACCGATTTATTGGAGCTTGTTCGAGGGGAGCTCTCATCCAATCGTGATTTTGCATCTCCCTGCATTACGGTGGAAGTTGAGAGTGGTGATCAACCAATCCTTGTTTGTATTGGTCTGATTAAAGTTCATAGTTGGTCTGAGTATTTAGCCGTTAAGGAATCGATTGCGATTCGTCTCAAGCAGCTGGTTGATCAAGTTAGCCGATCACATTTCATCCTTCCCGTCGCTTACGAAACCAGCGCAGAGAAACTCCAATCCATTCCAGCGATTGTTGAATCGATCGCAACGGCCAATGCCGGCTTTGAAATGCGCGCTTGCCGGTTAATGGAGATTTCCGAATTCAGCTACGACTTCAAGTGCCAGCTCTTTGTGCGAGACATCGACTATCAGGTGTTCAAAGATTCGATTGACCGCATCAATCAAGCCATCCTTGCCGAGATGGCGGCTTGCCAAATCGTGATCCCCTATCCAACAGCCATTGAGATTCAGAAAGACATCGATTGACGTTAGGAGCTTGGAGCCGTCCAGTTTTCTTTCAGCAGTTGCTTGGCGCGCCCCAATGCCAAGGCGCCATCGGGAACATTTTTGGTCAGCGTGGACCCAGCGGCCACGGTGACGTGGTTGCCCAATTGGATCGGAGCTACCAACACCGAGTTGGCTCCTGTTTTGCTGCCATCGCCGATCACCGTGCGGTGTTTGTTGACGCCGTCGTAGTTGGCGGTGATGGTTCCAGCGCCCACATTGACGCCGACTCCTAGTTCTGCATCACCGATGTAGCTGAGGTGATTCACCTTGCTCCCCTCGCCAACATGGCTCTTTTTCACCTCCACAAAGTTGCCAATCCTGCAGTTGTTGCCGATCACTGCAGCGGGGCGCAGGTGGGCGTAGGGCCCAACGCTGACGCCGTCACCCACTTTGGCCTGACGCACGACCGACATCACCACTGAGACGCCTTGACCCAACTCGGCATCCTCGATCAAGGAGCCTGGTCCAAGCCTGCTGTCATCTCCGATCTGGCAACTGCCGCGCAGGTGCGTTTGCGGTTCGATCACGACATCGCGTCCGAACCGACAACCTTCACTGAGGGTGCAACTGGCCGGATCCACAAAGGTGACCCCCTCCGCCATCCAGTGCTGCCGAAGCCGCTCTTGCAGCA
>WTGE01000055.1 GCA_011525445.1 Synechococcus sp. CO36386bin_37 | reverse complement strand
GCTTCCTCGCTTCTGGAGCCTTCCAGCGCTCACCAGCCTGCTTGTTTTGTACTGGGTCACCGCCTGCCTGGGTGTCACGATTGGTTATCACCGCTTGCTGACACACCGCTCCTTCCATCTGCCCACCTGGCTTGAGCGTTTTTTTGCGACCTGCGGGGCATTGAGTTGCCAGCACGGCCCCATCGACTGGGTGGGTCTGCATCGACACCATCACAAGTTTTCCGATACGGATGCGGATCACCACAACAGCCATCGGGGATTCTGGTGGAGCCACATGGGGTGGATGTTCCACCCAATCGAAGCGATGCCAGCGGTGCCTCGCCTCACAGGAGATCTGGCCAGGGATCCTTACTACCGGTGGCTCAATGAGAACTTTCTCTGGCTCCAGTTACCTCTTGGCCTTCTCCTGTACTGGATCGGCAGTACCACTGGAGCTGGCGGTTGGGCCTTGGTGCTCTGGGGAATCCCCTTACGCCTGGTCGTGGTGTATCACGTGACCTGGCTTGTGAATTCAGCCACGCATTGCTGGGGCAGCGTTGCTTACGACAGCGGTGATGCATCACGCAACAACAAATGGGTCGCAGCTCTCACCTTCGGGGAAGGCTGGCATAACAACCACCATGCTTTCCCTCATTCGGCACGGCATGGGTTGCAACCGGGCCAGATTGACATCACCTGGGAACACATCCGTCTGATGCGGAGACTTGGCCTCGCCACCAAGGTGCGCCTGCCGGCCGCATCGTAGGGTGACCAATCGCTTCTTATCGTCGTCCTTTTCGAATCGCCATGGCCAAGCGCGTACAAGTCGTACTCAATGAGGACATCCTCAGCCTGGGCCGCAATGGCGATCTGGTTGATGTAGCCCCTGGATACGCCCGCAATTTTCTGCTCCCCTTCGGCAAGGCCGTTCCTGTCACCCCAGCGGTGATGAAACAGGTTGAACATCGCAGGGCCAAGGAGGCGGAGAGGCAGGCAAAACTCAAACAGGATGCTGTGGCCTTCCGCACCGCATTGGACACGATTGGGCGTTTTACCGTGAAAAAACAGACCGGTGGCGATGACGTTCTGTTCGGCACCGTGACCAATGGTGACGTCGCTGAAGCCATCGAATCAGCCACGAAGAAGGAGGTGGATCGTCGCGACATCACTGTTCCTGACATCCACCGCACTGGGTCATACAAGGTGCTGGTAAAACTGCACAGCGAAGTGACCGCCGAGGTGAATCTCGAGGTCGTCAGTTATTGATTTCCGCCACGGTCATCTCGGCCCGCCAGAGTGGGGTGTCTTAACTCCGCCAGTTCACTGCCATGGTGAGTGTCTCCCAGCCTGATCACAGCGCGAGTGAAAGTGGGAGGCAACGGGGTGGGGGTAAGACCCACAAGAGGGAGGAGCCCAATTTTGAGGCTCTTCCTGATTCACTTCCTCCCCAGAATCTCGAAGCAGAGGAGGCTGTGTTGGGCGGAATCCTGCTGGATCCTGATGCCATTGGCCGGGTCGCGGACGTGCTCCAGCCTGAAGCGTTTTATCTCAGTGCACATCGCGAGATTTTCCGCACCGCGGTCATGCTCCACAGCCAGGGCAAACCGACCGATCTCACGGCGATGACAGCCTGGCTGGCCGATACGGGAGCCCTCGACAAAGTGGGCGGCAGCAACCGTTTGGTGGAGCTGGTGGAACGCGTGGCATCCACGGCGTCCATCGAACAGGTCGCCAGGCTGGTGATGGATAAATTCCTACGCCGACAGCTGATTCGTTCCGGCAATGAGGTCATTCAGCTTGGGTTTGATCAAAGCTTGCCGATGGAGCAGGTTTTGGATCAAGCTGAGCAGAAAATTTTCGCAATCAGCCAGGAAAAGCCCTCAAAAGGACTGACACCCACAGCTGAAATTCTCACCAGTACCTTCAACGAGATCGAAAGCCGATCGCTTGGCACCTCGGTTGCTGGCATCCCGGTGAATTTTTACGACCTGGATGCCATGACCCAGGGCCTACAGCGCAGTGACCTCATTATCGTGGCCGGCCGGCCAGCAATGGGCAAGACCTCAATCGTGCTCAATCTGGCGAAAAACGTGGCTCAATTGCACAATCTGCCGGTTTGCATGTTCAGCTTGGAGATGAGCAAAGAGCAGCTCACCTACAGACTGCTCTCCATGGAGGTTGGCATTGAAGCCGGCAGGCTTCGTACCGGACGGTTGCAACAGGATGAATGGCCATTGCTGGGCCAGGGCATCAACACCCTGGGGCAACTGCCGATCTATATCGATGACAAACCGAACTCTGGCGTGCTGGAGATGCGCTCCCTGTGCCGAAGGCTGATGGCCGAACAAGGGAAAGAATTGGGAATGGTGGTAATTGACTATTTGCAACTGATGGAGGGATCCAGTCCCGACAACCGCGTCCAGGAAATCTCCCGCATCACCAGGGGGCTCAAGGGGATGGCACGAGAACTGAACGTACCTGTGATTGCCCTCTCCCAACTCAGCCGAGGAGTGGAATCACGAACCAATAAGCGACCCATGTTGAGCGACCTCAGGGAATCTGGCTCGATCGAGCAGGACGCCGACCTGGTGCTGATGATTTACCGCGACGAGTACTACAACC
>WTGE01000381.1 GCA_011525445.1 Synechococcus sp. CO36386bin_37 | reverse complement strand
GCCCAACCCAGGTCACCTTGGCACCACGCGTGGAATAGAACTCTGCCTCTTCTGGAAAGATCGCCAAGATGCGATCTGTAAATTGCAGAAGTCTGGTGGTTCCCCCATCCCCAATCCGCCAAGCCCATTCCTGCGGTGCGATGTAGTAGGTGATCGGTACGTTTGGCAGACGTTTTCTCAGACTGTGGCCTAAACGCACATTGGCACCCATGTAATCGATCAAGACCACGCCATCAGGAGGGCGCTGCTGGAGCATGCGGTCAACTCTGGCTTGAAGACGAATGGTGGGAAGCACGAGGGGTAGAGCCTCCCAAAGGCCAATCGCACCCATCGGAGACGTGTCAGCGAGCAACTCGGCTCCAGCGGCTTTCATACGCTCACCACCCAGAGCGAGAACCTCTAGATCAAGACCTCGGCGCTCAGCGACGCGCCAAAGGGCCTGGATGAGCAAACTGCCCTGCAAATCTCCTGACACCTCGCCGGTGCTGATGAGCAGACGCACCATTAGCGACCCGAAGGAGGAGGCATTGGCCCTCTACGACCGGCGGATAATGACCCTTCCAAAAATGTAACGAGATGGTCTGAAGCAGGCATCAAAACCTGTTGCCTCGCCAATCTCAAACCTTCAGCGATGACGTGATCAGAGCGATATAGCAGCGACCAGATCTCCTGAAGCTGCTTGAATTCCTTTCCCCCCTCATGGCGATGGAGCCCCTGACGCCGCAGGCCGACACGGTTGAGACCCCGAACCCTCCCGGGATGGCCTTCCACGAGACAGTAAGGAGGAACATCACGATCCACACGGGTCATTCCACCAACCATGGCCATGCCTCCAATGTGAACGAATTGATGAATACCCAGACAACCACCGATCACAGCCCGATCTTCGATCAGGACATGTCCTGCGACTTGGATGCCATTCGACATCACGATGTTGTTTCCAAGTAGACAATTGTGTCCCAAGTGGCAGTAGGCCATTAGGAGGTTATGGTCACCAATTCGAGTTTGCTCTCCTTCATCGGTGGCACGATTAATGGTGACGCATTCACGAATGGTGTTGTGATCACCGATCACGACCTCAGTGGAAGCTCCTCTGTATTTCAAATCCTGAGGTTCTTGTCCTAAACAAGCGCCGGGATAGATGCGATTGTGTGAGCCAATTCGCAGCTGACCATCCAGGACCACATTGGGGCCGACCCAGGTGTGAGCCCCAATGCTCACCTCGGGCCCAATCACTGCTCCGGGACCAACCTTCACTCCATGAGCGAGAACAGCCTGGGAGTCAACCACAGCCATGGGATGAACCTGAGCAGGACGATCATCCGCGATCACTGATGTGGAGTGTTCACCAGTCATCACGATCAATCCACGAGGGAGAACATCAGATCTCCGGAACAGACAAGCTGCCCATCCACCATCGCCTCCGCCTTCACTTTTCCAAAACGCTTCCGCTTAAGGCTGAGCAATTCACAGGTAATCCTCAATTGATCCCCAGGAACCACAGGTCGTCGAAAACGAACGTTGTCAATGCCAGCAAAGACAAACAGTCCTTGAGGAAGATCCGGCATCTGAGTCACGATCAGACCACCAACCTGAGCCATCGCCTCCACAATCAAAACCCCTGGCATCAATGGGCGTCCAGGGAAATGACCCTGAAACTGAGGTTCATTTAAGGTCACATTCTTGATCGCCACTGCGCGCTCGCCTGGGAGATGCTCCAGAACCCGATCCACCAAGGCGAATGGATAGCGATGGGGAAGCAACCCCATGATCTGCTCCGCGTTCAACACGGCAGGATTGGAGTCAGAAGAAGCGAGAAGGGTCAATTGGCTCAGCGTTGAGTAACGAGATGATCGGCAAGGGCCGCGGCCAGGTCAGTATGAAGGCCATGGGAACCGCGATAGACAAGGACCTGGACTTGCGGAAAACCGACAAGTGCCAGATCTCCGATTAAGTCCAGGATTTTATGGCGCACAGGCTCATCGGGAAAACGAAGTGGTGGATTCAGCCAGAACTCCCCGTCGCACACAAGTGCATTATCCAAATCACCTCCGCGAATTAGACCAGAGGAACGGAGCTGCTCCACTTGTTCTCGAAAACCAAAAGTGCGGGCGGGAGCAATCTCATCGACGAATCGCTGAGGCGTGAGTTCAATAGAAAATTGCTGCTTGCCGATGGCGGGTTGTGGAAAATCGATCATTCCTACCAGCGTGAAGGATTCAGCAGGAGACGCCACGATCGCGCTGGATCCCCTGTGGAAAGCCAGCGGAGCTTTCAGCACAATGGGAGGGCGCCGTTGTGTAGCAGCTGGACAGAATCCGGCTTCAGCAATCGCCTCAACCCAGCTCAGCGCCGAGCCATCGAGCAAAGGAATCTCTGACCCAGAGACCCGTATCTCAACGTGAGAGAGCCCCGTGCCGGCAAGTGCTGCAAGCAGATGCTCAACAGTGGAGAGCGTCCTGTGACCGAAATCAAGGGTTGTACAAAGCTGACTGTCTCGAACTTGTGATGGCTCTAGCTGAATTGAATCCGCAGGCCGGTCCACCCAACTCACATAAAACCCTTCTTTTTCAGAAGGCAAAAGGGTGATTTCACAATGATCCCCACTGTGCAATCCAATTCCCGAGCGAGAAACACTCGAGGCAAGAGTCCAGGCTTTTGTGTAGTCCTCCGGCAAAAATTCCATTAAAACTTCCAGCCCACGCCCAGATTGAATCGCCATTCACCTGAAAAATCCTGACTTGCAACCTCAAGGCGAAGTGGGCCAACAGGAGTGGTCACAATGACGCCGGTACCTACAGAGAATCCTGAACCTGGCTTTTTCAGCAATTTCCCGGGTTTTCCAGGAACATTACTCTGAGAGCCAAAATCTGTGCCACCGTCAACAAACAATTCTCCTTGGAAAATACTAATGATTGGGAAACGATATTCCAATGTTGCTTCACCGTAACTACGACCCACGGCTAAGTCACAGTCATACCAACCACGAACAGAATTTGAACCACCCAGACAAAACGCTTCGTAAGGGGGGAGATCGCCAACAATGGATCCAGCTTTTAATTGAATACCAATCGATTGCGGACAGTTGGCTGTTTCACCGGGCTTAGGCCTACACCCTTTCGCAATTTTGAGCCAATTGACGGGAAAAAAACGGGTGTAACTTGCCTTGACCCGATTGAACGTGGGGGAATTTTCGCCAACAGAAAGAAATTGCTCGGTACCCAGGCTCAGGAAGCTACCAGAAGTTGGGTTACGGGGATCATTCAAAGAATTGTACGTAGCAGCAAATCGGAGCCCAGCTAAATTATTTTCAGTTGCACAATTATAAGAGATGCAGATTATATCGTCCCTTGGAACACTGTCATCTCCTTGACTTGGCGTTCCATAAATCCTTGAAGAACCATTGAAATTAATCGGTCTGACATTTTGAACATTGAAGCCAGCCAAAACCTGCCATGGAGCGTCTTTGTATGGATCTCCGCCATTCAAAGGTCTCGCAAAAATGACGTTTCCACCAACCCTTTGCAGCGCAACCGAATCGCCTTCGTAATCAAACCAGCTGTATTCAGGGAAAAGGTCAGAAGCTTTAGCAACGTTGTCAAATTTTCTTCCGGCGGGATTTTTCTTGGTATTTATTTCATAGGCTCGAGATGAATTATTGTCATCATACTCAGTGACAGTAACAATATCCCCGTTGTTTTGGCTCTGAAAAACCTGAGGGACTTCTCGGCTTAGAAAAATAGAAGTGCGAAATGAAGTTCTGTGCTTATCACCCTTGATCCATGGATCAGTAAAGGTAAAATTTGCAAGGCCTCCATACTGACCATAAGTTAAGTTCAGAGCTAAATTCCAAGCACGACCAAATAAATTACTGTCTTGAAGTTGAATTTGACCAAAAACACCTTGACTTTGACTGTAACCTAAGCCACCTGAAAGAGAGCCTGTTGATTGCTCAACGATGCCCAAAACAATATTAACTTCACCTGGATCTCCAGGGACAGGCTTCAAAGTCACTTTCACATCACTGAACAATGATGTGCCATAAAGTCTCTTAATATCAGCTTCAAGCCGATTGCGGTTAAATGGTTCCCCCGGCTGAATTGAGATTTCTCGGGTCACAACCCAAGGCTTGGTTTTTCCACGTATAGGCTCGCCTTTCTCATCAGTGGAATCACCTTCTTTATTCAAGAACTGAACTTCAACTCCTGCAACAGTGCCGATCACAACCTTGAGTTGTACGACTCCATCAGGACTCACTCGCGTCGGTCCAGTCACTCGAGCGAGGGAATAACCCTCGTTGGCATACCAGTTTTGGAGTTCCTTCATCCGAAGCTGAAGTTCAGAAAGATTCAGCGTGCGGCCATAATCGGAACTGAAAGCATCTTCAATAACCTGCTCGGGAATTTCATTGTCTTCAGGAAGCAGCTCAACCTTCGTGAGCACAGGATTAGGGACAACCTGAACAACTAGCTGGACCCCTAAAGGACCATTAATTGGCTCAATCCGCACATCTGAGAACCAGCCAGTTGCATAGATCGCCTCTAAGTCAACCTTGAGTTCATCCCTGGTGACACGGCTTCCGGGCCGAACAGTCATGGCGTCATAAGCGGCCAACTCGACTCGTTCCTGTTCTGGATGGCCATCAATGCCTTCGATCACCACTTCAGTGATCAGAACTCTTGGCTGTTCTGGACTGTCTGGTGCTACAAGAACATCAGGATCTTCAGGAGATGCCTCAAAGGTCTCAACCTCGACGCTTTGAGAGGAAGGCTTCCCCTCAAGAGCATCCTCTAACTGGACTTGCTCCTTCGTGCTCTTCTCAGTCTCAGCTTGAGCACGAGCGGGAAGTGAGGTCAGAAGCGGCAAGGCGAGAACAAATCCCAGAGCTCCCCGCCGAACGGCGTTCCTGGTTCGGTATGAGGAGGAAATGACCATGAGGTGCTGCGGATATCGGCCACACTGGCCGCAAATATTCGCAGACCTTACCTGCAGTTGCGGGGTTGAGGGGTTGCCCCTTGGACCCGTTTGCAGACCTCCCCGTAGGCCTCAATCACTCCACCGAGATCTTGACGGAATCGATCCTTATCCAAGATCCTCTCCTTTGCATCCGTACTGTTCATGTCCCAGAGGCGACAGGTGTCTGGACTGATCTCATCCGCAACAACCAATTCACCTGCGGCATTGCGTCCTAACTCGAGCTTGAAATCCACCAGTTGCAAGTGGATGCTGGCAAAGAAAGGGGTTAATGCAGCATTGACGCGACGAGCCAAGATTTCGATTTCCTGACGACAATCCCGATCCACTAGATCCAGGAGAATTAGCCGTGATTCCGTAAGGAGAGGATCGCCTAACGCGTCATCCTTGTAATAAAGATCGAGCAAAGCAGGTTCCAAGCTAGTACCTTGCGCAATTGGGGTTTGTCGGCAAAGGGATCCTGTTGCCACATTACGGAGGACAACTTCAATCGGAATGACTTCCACCTGTTGCGCCACCATCCAATGATCAGATTCCAGTCCGCAGGACTGCGTCGGAATTCCTTCTCGTTCCAGTAATTCAAATAAAGAGGCTGAAATCTGACAATTCAATCGGCCCTTATCTTCCAGTTGAGCATGCTTTTCAGCGTTAAAAGCAGTCGCGTCATTCTTGAATTCAACGAAAACCTCGCCCTCTTTGCTCGAGGAGTAGACGCGTTTGGCCTTGCCTTCGTACAGAAGTGGTCCATGGGTCCTGGTCATGGCATGGGCAGCGCGTTGGAAGCAGGTGCTTCGGAAGCCTTCGATTCTCCCAGGAAGGTATGACCACCGGCGTCACGGGGAGAACGGAGCTGAGTCTCAAGCTGCTGCAGTTGCTCAGGGTTCAACTCTGAGGATGAAGACTCAAGCTCGAGAAGGGTGAATTGATCATCCACGCGTCTAGCCAAACGGCGCAATCGCTCCCTTGGACGCGAATCATCCTCACCCTGCTTGCGTGCCATTCGCAATTGCAATCGCAGCAGCGCCTCCGCATAGGCCCAGGCCTGCTCAGCCGCAGCTTGATCCAAAGCCGATTCCAGCAACAGTTCGCTGCGCTCTGGATCCAGAGGGGCCATGAGCTCTGCAGCCAAACCAAGACGGCGAGCAGCCACCAATCCAGGGGTACGTCCGGCCAAGAGAACTGCAATCGCTTCCTCGGGTCGTCCCGCAGCCAACTCATGATTAGCGAGGATATCCAGTGCTGATCGCTTCAAAGGCAACCCCAAATCCGATTGGCCAACAACCAACACTTCCTGATCAAGCCTGGCCAGATCACCATCAACCAGTCGGCGCAGGGCGAGTACCGCACGATCCTGATCAAAAGCTGCACTAGCGGCCTGCCAAGACAACAGCAGCCATTCCCTCCGCTGTGATCCGGGAGCAGGCCCAAATCGACTGAGCACAATCTGAGTGCTGTCCGGTGCCCTGCAAGCCATGAGCGCCCTGGCATTTTCCATCACCACATCGAACGGTTGCGGGGATGGTTTGACCACCATTAATTGGTCCCGAAGCAGACGAAGACGATCCTGCAAACCAAACCGATCGGCATCGACGCAGGCCGCTGACAACTGTGGAAGATCGCCCTCTTTGAGCACCACGTTGAAAGCCTCTTGACCCAAGGGAAGAGGAGCTGGTTCAACCGGAGCGGATTTCACCAGTGGTGATGCAGCCAGCGAAATCAAGATGGGCAGGATGGAAAGCCCCATGGGCTGGCAGTCGTTCAACAAAATGGAGATAAGGCCAAAGCACTGAGCGCTCAGCCTTAAGCCCAAACCTAAGGGGCAAACCCTGATCCTCATCCGCCGATGTCCATCTCCAACACCCGTCCCCTCCCTTTGCCCCCATTGCGCAACGTGCTTGTGGTGGGAGGTGGCGGACGAGAGCAGTCACTTGCCTGGGCTCTGAAGCGCTGTCCCGATGTGCAAGAACTATGGATCAGTCCAGGTAACGCTGGGACAGCTGATCTAGATGGCTGCAGTCCACTGACGATTCCCGAACACGATCATGAAGGTCTAGTCGCAGCCTGCCGTTCTCATCTGATCGATCTGGTCGTGATCGGGCCCGAAGCCCCATTGGCTGCTGGTCTTGCAGACCGATTGCGTGAGCAGGGAATTGCGGTGTTTGGGCCGAGCGCCGAGGGTGCACAACTGGAGGCGAGCAAAGCTTGGGCAAAGCAATTCATGCAAGAGGAAGGAATTCCCACAGCCGGGCATTGGACCATTACCAACGAAAAGGAGGGACTGGATTTACTTCAAAAGCTTCAACGCCCACTCGTTGTGAAGGCAGATGGACTGGCTGCAGGTAAAGGAGTAACAGTGGCCGACAACATGAGAGAGACAACCGCTGCCATACACGATGCCTTTCAGGGCCGATTTGGAAATGCAGGTGACAAAGTGGTTCTGGAAGAACGGTTAGTGGGGCCGGAAGTTTCTGTGTTCGCTCTCTGCGATGGCGAGGAGATGGTGCTCCTTCCACCAGCACAGGATCACAAACGCTTATTGGATGGAGATCAAGGGCCGAACACCGGTGGTATGGGCGCTTATGCCCCGGCGCCGCTGCTCGATCCAGCGGGCCTTGAACAGATTCGCGAAGACATTCTGATGCCAACCCTCACAGGGCTGCGTCGTCGTGGAATCTCCTATCAGGGGGTGATTTATGCCGGTCTCATGCTGACCGCAGATGGACCAAAGGTGATCGAATTCAATTGCCGTTTTGGAGACCCCGAATGTCAAACCCTGATGCCACTCATGGGACCCGAATTGGCACGCATCCTTCAGGCCTGTGCCCTTGGACGCCTGGCCGACGCCCCAGCTCTCTCGGCACTGAACCTGTGCAGCGCTTGTGTCGTCTCTGCTGCGGCTGGTTATCCGGACACACCACGCAAGGGAGATTCAATTGTGATTGAAGGCAACCTCAACCAAACCAAAGCTCATCAACTTCAGTTGTTCCACGCAGGAACGCTCGTCCGCACGGATGGTGTGCTTGAAACGGCCGGTGGCAGGGTTCTGGCGATGGTGGCACAAGCCACTGATTTTGATCAGGCCTTCGAAAAAGCATATGAGGGATTATCCCAAGTGCATTACGACGGGATGCAATTCAGAAAAGATATCGGCCATCAAGTGCGCACTCCTAAACTTTCATAAGAATTGGCTCACCATGAGTAGCGGTTCCGCACCAGTTTCTGCGAACTCCACGCAATCCTCATGGGCAGGATCGTTCTCCTCCGAACCATGCGAGGAGAAAAGGGGCTTTTGGAGAGGTATTCGCCTCTGGTGGGCCGAATTCAGCCTTCAGACGAAGCTTCTGGCGGTCGCCACTCTGGTGGTGAGCCTCATGATGACCGGTATCACCTTTTTTGCACTGAATGGCATTCAGCGCGATGCCGTGATGAACGACACGCGCTATGCCCGCGATCTGGGGTTGCTTCTCGCCGGCAATGTCACCGAACTGGTCGCCCAAGGTCACGACAGAGAGCTCGCCAATGTCGCTGAGCAATTTTGGCGTTCGAGCCGAAGCCTTCGCTACATCTTTTTCGCCGATCCCGAAGGCGTGGTGTACCTCGGCATTCCAATCAGTGGAAATGATGCTGACACCAGGGGTGATCTGCGTCTTAACAGACGACTTGAGCTCCCAAGCGAACTGAGATCTCGACCTAAAAATCCCTTAGTCCGTCAGCACCTGACCCCCGATGGTCAGGTCACCGATGTATTTGTGCCCCTGATTCAAGAAGGGCGTTATCTGGGAGTGCTCTCCTTGGGCGTGAATCCAAATGACTCTGCTCTTGCCAGTGCATCGCTCACTCGAGAGGTCACGGTTACCGTTTTTATCTCCATCTGGGTTCTGGTCATTCTTGGCGCTGTTTTCAACGCTTTGACCGTAACCAGACCCGTCAAAGAACTGCTTCGGGGTGTTCGCTCCATTGCTGATGGAGATTTTCAGGCCAGGATCGGATTCCCCGTAGGCGGCGAAATGGGGGAGTTACTGGATGGCTTCAACGCAATGGCATCTCAACTCCAGGACTACGACGCCGCCAACATCGAGGAATTACAGGCGGCTCAAGTAAAACAGGCATCACTGATAGCAACCATGGCCGATGGTGCAGTTCTTCTTGACGAAAGAGGTCAGATTGTCTTGGCCAACCCGACCGCACGCAGATTGTTTCGCTGGGAAGGTCGCAATCTCGAAGGTCAGGATTTTCTCAACGCAATCCCAGACCTCCTCGCAATTGAACTCCATGATCCACTCGATGGAGTTCTTAATCAAGGACTTGATAGTAATGAATTGCGTAGCAGTATCGGAGAACCCCCAAGAACATTACGTTTCGTACTCCAAGCCGTGCGCGAACCAAGTAATGAAAATTTAAAGGGAATCGCTGTGACGATGCAGGATCTCACACGTGAAGTCGAACTCAATGCAGCGCAAAGTCGGTTCATCAGCAACGTGTCTCATGAACTACGCACGCCGTTATTCAATATCAAAAGCTACGTGGAAACCCTTTATGAAATGGGTGAGCAACTTAGTGAAGAAGACAAACAAGAGTTTCTTGGCGTTGCCAATTCAGAAACAGATCGACTTACACGACTCGTTAATGATGTACTCGATCTCTCAAGACTGGAGTCTCACCCCAGTGTTCAATTTTCAGCACTCGATCTGAAACCGGGTCTGGAACAAACTTTACGCAGTTATCAATTGAACGCATCCGATAAACAAGTTAATCTTGCATTGGAAGCTGCAATTGAACTTCCTGACATTCTCGGTAATTGGGATTTACTCCTTCAGGTGCTGGACAATCTCGTCGGCAATGCTCTGAAGTTCAGCCGAAGCGGCAGTCGTATCGTCCTGCGCGCTTACACCTGGCCGGATAGCTGCTTTATGGGACCTCTACCGGCCAACCCTTCACAAGCGCCTCAGTGCGAAATGATTTCACCTCTGCCAAAACTTCGTATAGAGGTCAGTGACACTGGTTACGGCATCAGCGAGGACAAACAACAACGAATTTTTGAACGTTTTTACCGTGTTGAAAATGCTGTTCATACAGAAGTTGGCACAGGACTCGGTTTATCAATTGTGCGAGGTATTCTTGAGAAACACGGCAGCATAATCAGAATGGCGAGCGAACCTGACGTGGGAACAACTTTTTGGTTTGACTTGCCCCTTGCTCAAGCCGATCAAGATGAATTAAGACTCCAAGCCGAACGTCAACCCGTTTTTGACGAACCAATTATTGAGAAAAACCAACTCTCTTCGACTTAATCTAGCTAAGCCGAGAACTCGCGGAACTCACCCTTCTTAATTTTCATTCAGGCGATACGCCTCGAGCAATACGAGACAGTTCACTGCGTTCATCCATCATTACGCGATGTGGGACTCCACTAATGATCCTCTCAAAATTAGAGAATGAATCCTTAATTTGGGGTCCTTGACCGGTAATTAAAAATTCCCGAATTCCTCGATCATGCCAAGAACCGCGCATTTTAAAGACATTCAGAGCGCGAGCCATTTCACCTCGAATTTCAACATATTGGAGCAGCAGAATAGTATCTGTGATCGTTGAAATATGAGAGTCAGTAATTGAGTGGCTACCCATGAACTCTTCGGAAGTATTTGTAAAAAACCCAGCAATCTCCTCCTGCTTGGCGTAACCAGTTACACCAATAACGAACTGCCGGAAGGCATTATGACTAACACCACGTGCCAGAGCAGATAGGGAATCGATTGCCATCCTCGACGGTTTGAATTGACTAATTTCAGTTTTAATAATTTGTAGGTGATCTTCTAGACCTGTCGACTCAGGATACGCGCATATGATTTTCAACAATCCATCTTGCTCCATCTGCTCAAAATCGATACCCCAACTTGCCCCATTACGCAGCAACTGGGCACGAGACTCTTCGTAAGCAAACAAGATTGCGCGCTCTTTGTTATTACAAGCATCCTCAATGAACTTAGAAACAAGCAATGTTTTTCCCGTACCGGTTGCACCTGTTGCGAGAATAATTGAATCTTTAAAATAACCGCCTCCACACATCTCATCGAGACGAGGCACACCAGAACTTACCCTCACGTTTGATGATCGCTGGGTTAACCTCATCGCACCCAATGGGAAAATACTGATTCCATGAGCCCCCATCGTGAAGGGAAACTCTCCTTTCATATGAGTTGTGCCGCGCAGCTTGAGAATCTCAACAGTGCGACGACGACGCTCACCCTCAAGCACATTACGGAGTATTACTACGTTATCGGACACAAACTCTTCTACTCCGTAGCGTGCGATAGGACCATATTCATCAATTCGTTCCGTCGTCATCACAGTTGTGACGCCAATTTCTTTTAAACGGGCAATCAAACGAAAAATCTCTCGCCGTACGACAAAGACTGCATCATATTGCTGAAAGACAGCAGTAATAGAGTCGATTGCCACCCTCTTAGCTTTATACTTACGAATCGCATAGTTGATTCTCTCAATCAATCCAGATAGATCAAAGCTCCCTGCTACGTCTTGTCCATCAGGATCAGGAGAAGCGTCAAGAATAAAAAGCTTGTCTTGCTCAACCATTTCCTGCAAATTCCAGCCAAAACTTGCAGCATTTCGCAGAATATCCAGAGGTGATTCTTCAAAAGTGACAAAAATGCCTGGCTCGTCGTAATGAGCAATTCCGTTATGGAGAAAATGAAGAGAAAAAACTGTCTTTCCAGTTCCCGATGTCCCGCTGATCAGAGTACTACGACCAATCGGCAAGCCGCCTTGACAAACATCGTCAAAGCCTTCGATTCCTGTCGGAAGCTTTTGGACCTGCATCTGAGGGGAACCACTTGAGCTAGAAATCTGCATGACCACGACCTTGCCTTCTAACGTTAATAAGAAAAATCCACTGCAAGCAAAAGACCACCTTCAGGCTTAAGGATCTGCTTCATCAATGTTCGGATCTTCCAACGTGTCTATGAGAGACGAGTTGAGATTGTTATCAACAAGTTCGTCATAAAGAAGATCAAGTCCAATGAGCACACGTTCTCGATCAGATAGGTCACCTATGATCCGTCTTACAGGGGGCGGAAGAATTTTTGACAACGTAGGAGTAGCCAGAATCTTATCCTCCTCCGCCAGCTGGGGATTTTTCAGAACATCAATCACTTTAAGTGCATAAACACCCTTGAATTCGGTTTCCAGAATATTGCGGAGTGTCTTTAGCGCTCGCATCGAGTTGGGGGTGTTGCCTGCCACATAAAGCTTGAGAATATAAGTCTTACGAGGACTCATGAATTCACCTCCGATTCGTGAAGGGCTCGCCGCTGAGAACCAGCTGATGCCAATGGAATATCACTTGGAACCGAACGTCGATACATCTCGCAAAGGTGAGCCATGACATCCAGTAGAGCTAAACGATAGTCCTGGAGAAAATCGTCTTTATGCCCTTCAAGTCTGAGTTGTTTCCAAAAATCGTCAATCAGATTCATATGGATCTCAACGGTTTGCGTAATGGGCAAGTCGCCAAAAAATGCAGTGTTAACGAAACTCTCTAGTGCCTGGTTTGCAGAAGCAGGGTCGCGAAAATAACTAATGAGTAAATCTCGGTAGGTTCGCTGCAGGGACTGCAGGAGTTCACGCTGTTCTGGAGGCGGAAGATTCGCAAGAAATCTCGACGGATCTCTTTTGTAAAAGACTCCGAGGTAACCCAGCCTTTCCTGCAAGCGAGTTGATAATCTCCAAGCGCTGCCCTCAGATTGAACTGCCACCTGATCCGACTCAGTAGTGCCATCGTCAGAGCGAAGATGTTTCTGCCCTTGACGCAGAAAACGAGATATCGCTGCGTCAACGTTGTAACCGAGTTGCTCAAGCTGATCGCCTGGCAGATGCACCTCTTCTGGATGGTAATCGACGCGGCCCATCAATTCACCCACAACAACAGCAGGGAAGAGCAATCCACGAGCCAGTAATTCCTCACGGATCTGGGTTTCAAGAAGAGACTGCTCGATGACTACAGCATCAACAGACTCCCGTTGCCCCTCCAAAGCGGAGACAACACCAACTCCACTGTCATCCGGCAAAAGATCCAATGGTTTGTAACGATTGCTAGGCAACCACTGACAACAGGCCGTTTCAAGCTCAGGTGAACTCAACAACAACGCAATTGTGAGTGCCGGCCTCGTCATCCAAAACAAAAAGTGATCATTTAAATCTTGACGAAAGAGATGGCGAAGCCCGAAGATCTTGGTTTGTCTTTCGATTGCGTCACAGGCAAAATCGGATTCCGTGAGTTTCCGAGCCTGGTCGCGTCTCATAGCTCATGGCAGAAACCAGTACCAGCAGCTCCACATCAGCCCCAGATTCAGGCTCCTACGCCATTGTCGAGGCCTCAGGTCAACAGTTCTGGGTTCAACCCAATCGTTATTACGACCTGGACAGGCTGGCTGCGGATATCGACAGCACTATCACTCTCGAAAAAGTTCTTCTTGTGAAGAATGAAGGTGTGGCCACGGTGGGCAAGCCCTACGTCCAGGGAGCCAGTGTGGAGCTCAAAGTCATGGCCCACCGACGAGGTCAGAAGGTGATTGTCTACAAAATGCGCCCTAAAAAGAAGACCCGTCGTAAAAATGGACATCGACAGGAGCTCACTCGAGTCATGGTCGAATCCATCTCCGTTGACGGCAAGGCCATCAGCTAGTTCCCTAAGCACATTTCCATCTCTCCATCGCATTGAATTCCCATGGCCCATAAGAAAGGCACAGGCTCAACCCGTAACGGACGTGACTCCAACGCCAAGCGCCTGGGCGTTAAGGCCTATGGCGGTGAGACCGTGACAGCTGGATCCATTCTCATCCGCCAGCGTGGTACCTCAGTGATGCCTGGTATCAACGTTGGTCGTGGTAAGGACGACACTCTGTTTGCTCTGACCGATGGTGTTGTGAAATTCGAGTCAATCCGCCGAGGGCTCCGCAACCGAAAGCGCATCAACGTCGCAGCTGTTGCACCATAGTTTGGTTCTGAGCACTCCACTCAACACAATCGAAAACTTCACCTCAACCAATGATCGTTATGGCGATCATTGGTTTTTTATCGGAATTACACTTCGGCTGGCATAAAACTGGTCCTGATATCAGTCTCAGCAATGACGTGGGCGATAAACCCGCGTTGTTATGAGGAGAGGATGAAAAATCTCGAGAAAGTGGGATTGCAACGTCTGAAAAAACGTATTCACGAGATCTGGGTCATCAAAATGAAAGGGATATTCACCATGATGACCTTTGAAAAAATACCAATTCAACAAAGCTCGCCCATCTTTTTGCATCAACGCATGGAATTGCATGAGTTGATCTGCAGGATCAGGTAGATGTTCCAGAACATCAAGGCAAATGACCGTATCCACGCGCTGGCCTGCGAGATCACCCAAATCGCGATGGACGGAAAGCTTCTGATCCAGGCCAAGAGCCAAAGCTCTCGACCAGACAAACGACCTGTTGTGGGGGTTGAGATCCACAAAATGAACGTATCGAACCGAGTCCAGCGCCGCGGCCGCTAGGGCATGGGTCCCAATTCCTCCACCAAAATCGAGAACAATCCCCCGAGCGATCGTCTCCTGCAAACGGAGTGTGTCTGCAATGTAGTTCGAACTCCCGAGGTGCCATGCTGCCAACTCGAACAGATGAGCGGTCCCAACTGTGCTTTCATAAAATTCAGTGGCCTGATCCGGTTGAAAAACCCCAGGATGCAACGCAGCCAACTGGTCTTTGCCTACCGGCAAGCGCTGATCAACCTGCTCCAGTGTGAGCTGAAGATAATCAGCCAAATGGGCACGAACAGAAAAGCCACTGCTCAGAAAGTTCTCAATGTCCACGCGGGGAAAATCGCTCAGATTCTGCATTTGTTGGCAGCAGGCCACTTTCAATTTACGTGCGGGCAGGATGCCACATGCGGAACAACTGCCGCTTGAACTCCTTGGATGCACCAGTTGGCTTCGTTGTGATTGACAAGCCATCAGGCCTCACCTCACAAGCTTGCGTGAGCAGGATCCGGAGCGTTCTTCAAACCAAACGCGTGGGACATGGCGGCACGCTTGACCCAGCTGTAACTGGAGTCCTGCCAATTGCGGTAGGACAAGCCACACGGCTACTCCCCTTCTTACCAGGTGAAAAAACCTATCGCGGCGTCATTCAGCTCGGGACCAGCACCATTACTGACGATCTACAAGGAGAGGTGACGTCCGTTCGAGCATGGCCGCCGTTAACACGCGAGTCGATGAACCAGGCTCTCGATTCATTCCGCGGCAGGATTGAGCAATGTCCGCCACAGTTTTCCGCTGTTCATGTGAACGGGGAACGCGCCTATGCCAGGGCTCGCCGCGGCGAAGTGATGGACCTGGCAGCTCGCTGCGTGACAATCCACTCCCTTTCTATTGAGAATTGGGACCTCCAACATGGACAAGTGACCTTAGAAGTGCACTGCTCTGCAGGGA